>NZ_DDOI01000143.1:3578-20727 GCF_002341575.1 Marinobacter sp. UBA2498
GCTCCGGTGGCATGGTGCAGGAAGGAACGCGCACGGCTCTGTTCCGGGATTCAGTGACAGTGCCGGTTCATGTGCCCCTCAGTGGCCGCACCATGGCGTTCAATGGCATGGCGAGCTGCGTCTCCGGCTGCAACTAAGGGAACACGGGCACGCAGGGCTGTTGCCGGTCAGTCTTCCATCTCCGGTCGGTAATGGCCCGCGCGAGCGGCACCGTTCAGGCGGGCCCGCTTCAGCATTGCTGCCTGAGCCTCCGGACCATTGTCCAGATTGCCTGCCCAGGCCTTCTGTGCCGGTTCCTGCAAAGCCCGTCCGTAAGAGAAGCTCAACTCCCAGGGCTGCGCGCCCATGCTGTTCATGGCGTTCAGATTGAGAGTGGCTTCTTCCGGTGTCTGGCCGCCCGAGAGGAAGAAAATGCCGGGTACCGCAGCCGGTACCGCCCTGCGAAAAACATCGAGAGTCGCTGTCGCCACGGCTTCCGGGGATGCCTTCGGGCTTTCCTTGCCCGGCGTCACCATGCTGGGTTTGAGGATCATGTATTCCAGTGCCACCTTGTGTCGGTAAAGGGCGTGGAACACCTCCCGAATCACCGCCTCGCTGACTTCCGCGCAGCGCTCGATGGAATGGTTGCCATCAATCAGTACTTCCGGCTCAACGATCGGCACGATACCCAGGGACTGGCAGATCGCCGCATAGCGGGCGAGAACCTCGGCATTCGCCTCGATCGCCTGCCGTGAGGGCAGGGTGTCCGATATATGGAACACATCCCGCCACTTGGCGAACCGGGCCCCCTGGTTTTTGTAGATCTCCAGGCGGTCCTCCAGACCATCCAGGCCAAAGGTGATTTCATCACCGGGGGCATTCACAAGAGGGCCTTTGCCCTTGTCTACCTTTATGCCCGGCACAATGCCTTTGCTGGCCAGCAGCTTTGGCATGGGAACATTATCCAGGCTCTGCTGGCCGAGAGTCTCTTCAAACAGAATGACCCCGCTGATGAATTCTCCGAGCCCGGAAGCCGAGAAAATAAGGCTTCGGTACTCCCGGCGCATATCTTCGCTCGACTCCACGCCAACGGCCTTGAAACGCTTGGCAATGGTCGGGTGGCTTTCATCCGCCGCGAGAATTCCCTTGCCGGGCTGAACCAGTTCCCGGACGGTAGAGTTGAGTTCTTCCTGAATGGTCATGGTGAGCTCCTGGTTGATCCTTGAAAGTCTGTTGGTCGTTCGGCCAGCCACTCTATTGTAGACGTTGAATAGCGGTCTGGAATTTGATCTGCGCTAAGGCAGAAACCGATCTCCTGAATTAGGCTGTAGATGATAACAACAGGAAAACGGGAAGACCTGAATATGAAAACCGTTGTCAGCGTCAGCCAGGGATCTGGTGAGTACGATTATGATATCGAGACGTCGTTTCTTGGGCAGCCTTTCCGGATTATCCGGATCGGTACGGAAGGCGATCTTTCCCGGGCCGAGGCGGTTCTGGAGTCCGTGCATCCGCAGGCAGATGCCATCGGTCTGAGCATGGTACACGATCATTACGAGGTGGGCCGGGAGCAGCTTGAACACCCGGATACTGCCCGCCTTGAGGCCTGTGTGCCGGATAAGCCGGTAACCACCGGTGCCGGGTTGCGGGCTATCCTGCAGGAATGGGCTGTGCGTCATACCCAGTCTGAGCTCGGGCATTTCTTCGACAATGCCCGGGTGCTCTTTTTGAATGGGCAGGCCGGTTACCGGATTGCCAGGGCCCTTTCCGAACATACCGAGAATCTCTTCTTTGCCGATCCTTACACGGATTTCGGAGTGCCCAGGCTGCTGACTTCCCTGAAACAGCTGGAAACCTATACCTCGCTCACTGCACCCATCATGTTCAGGCCTGCGGCGGTGAAAGCGGTTGAAACCATTCTCCGAACACCGCTGTATCGTTTGGGTGAGAACCTGGTGAAAGGTTCGCTCCATCACGCGGTCTCCGAGGCTCATGTCATCGTGGCTTCGATAGGCGACCTGGAGAATTTCACGGCGAAAGAGCTGGATGGAAAAACCGTGATCACCTCGCGGGTAACGGACGCGGCTATGGACTGGATGCGTTCGCGCAAGGTTGCCATGGTAGTGGATTACAGTCCCTGGCTGGAGGGCCGCCCCGTTGGCGTGAATGTGATGGAGGCGATGATCAGTGCGGCGCTTTCCAGGACGCCGGACCAGTTGGGCCCCGATGACTATCTGGATGTTATTCAGAGCCTGCAGATTGAGCCGCGAATCCTTTACCCGAACGGTTATCGCCGGGTTAACCGGTTTGCGTTTGTCATTCACCCCCTGTCGCAGCAATACCTCACCAAAACACCGCCCCTGGACTGGGTTGCCAACGTATCGCCGCCTGTGGTCATGAACCTGGTGGAAAAGGCCATCGCGTATTCGCCACCGTTCATCTACTCCAAGGTATCCGGAATCCGGTCACCCAATGGCGATGAGGTGGAGGGCTGGCTCATTACCGTTGGTGGCACACCTCGGGAAATCATGGCCCACGGGCCGGAATTTACCTACGCCCGGTTGCTGCAGGCGGCCAAACTGGCCAAGAAACTCGGCGCCCAGATCATGGGCCTGGGTGCGTTTACCAAGGTCGTGGGTGATGCCGGTATAACGGTGGCCAAGCGGGCGCCGCTGCCGATCACGACCGGCAACAGCTACAGCGCATCCGGCGCCCTGTGGGCGGCCCATGACGCCATGAAGAAAATAGGGCGGGTGAGTATTGGCCCCAGTGGCAAAGCGGCCGGCAAGGCTATGGTGGTGGGCGCTACGGGTGCTATCGGGTCGGTCTGCGCCAGATTGCTGGCCAAGGCAGTGGACGAGATTTATCTGGCGGCACCGGAGCCGGCCAAACTGCTGGCTCTCAAGGAAAGCATCGAACAGGAAACGCCGGGTGCCATCGTACATGTTGCCGGCTCTGCCGAACGCGATCTGGCCGACATGGACATGATCGTGACCGCCACCTCCGGGGCCGGCAAACGTATCCTGGATATCATGAAAGTGAAGCCGGGCTGCGTCATAACCGACGTCGCCCGCCCACTGGATATCCCGGCGGAGGATGTCGCCAAGCGGCCGGATGTGCTGGTGATCGAATCTGGCGAGATTCAGCTACCGGGTGAAGTGCATATGAAAGACATCGGGCTTCCGAAAGGCATTGCCTATGCCTGCCTGGCGGAAACCATCGTGCTTGCTCTGGAAGCGCGTTTCGAGAACTTCACTCTCGGGCGGAATATCGAGTGGGAAAAAGTGCGGGAGATTTACAAGCTGGGGCTGAAGCATGGCATGAAGCTGGCCGCCATTTCCGGGGTGAACGGTGTGTTCACCGAGGAGGACTTCGAACGGGTTCGAGTCCTGGCGGCCAGCGAAGAAGCACCTCAGGCAGAAGGATCAAGCACACCGGCGTAGCGAACGCCGCTGAGCAGGGCCATCTCCCGATGCCAGGTGGACAGGTCATCTATGTTCAGTTTGCTCAGGCTGTCGTGGCCACAGGCTCGTGCGATCACCTGCATCAGTGAGACAGAGGCCTCAAGGAAGTTCCGCAGCTGTTTGGCAGACTGGTCGACGTTCAACCGTTGGCGCAGGTCCTTGTTCTGGGTCGCAATGCCTGCCGGGCAATTGTTGGTGTTACAGATACGGGCTGCAACACAGCCGATGGACTGCATGGCACTGTTGGCAACGGCAATACCGTCAGCGCCCAGCGCCATGGCCTTCACAAAATCGATAGGGACCCGCAGGCCACCGGTAACGATCAATGTGACCCGTCCGCTTGCGCCGCGGTCATCCAGATAGCGCCGCGCACGCGCCAGGGCAGGAATGGTGGGCACACTGATGTGATCACGGAAGATCTCGGGTGCAGCGCCGGTGCCGCCGCCACGGCCGTCGAGAATGATGTAGTCGGCGCCGGCATCCAGGGCGAATTGCACATCCCGCTCGATGTGATTGGCGCTCAGCTTGAAGCCGACGGGAATACCTCCGGTCACTTCCCGAACATGGCTGGCGAAGCGCTGGAAATCCTCAACTGAGCGCAAATCGTCGAAAGTGGGTGGGGAGTTGGCCGGTTCGCCCTCAGGAATATTGCGCACCTCTGAGATCTTGCCGGTGTTCTTGTTGCCCGGCAAATGGCCACCGGTGCCGGTCTTGGCGCCCTGGCCACCCTTGAAGTGAAACGCCTGCACTTTCTTGAGCAATTCTTCCTTGTAACCGAACTTGGCGCTGGCCAGCTCGTAGAAGTATCGGGAATTTTCCTGTTGCTCCTCGGGCAGCATGCCGCCCTCGCCAGAGCAGATGCCGGTGCCGGCTAGCTCGGCGCCACGAGCGAGGGCAATCTTGGCCTCCTCCGACAACGCGCCGAAGCTCATGTCGGAAACGAATAGCGGCATGCTCAGTGTCAGTGGCTTGCGGGCTTCAGGCCCGATTACCAGTTCGGTCGAGACGTCGGCGTCGTCTGCCAGCGGCTTACTGGCCATCTGCGCCACCATCAGTTGGAGGTCGTCCCAGTGGGGCAGGGTGTGGCGGGGCACGCCCATGGCAGTTGTCGGACCATGGTGGCCCATACTGCTCAGCCCCTCACGGGCCAACTGATGAATAAATTCAACGGTGGGTTCTTCTTTGGTGGATTTGGCCTTCGGCGCATCACCGGATTCCTCGTCGCCATCATCGTCTGACTCCGGCGCCTCCTTGCCAACCTGGTCATCGCTGAACTGCTGGTGAGTGCCGTCACAATAAGGCGCGCTTCCGGTCTGTTTACACTGGCACAGAACCGCCTCTTCGTCTTTTTCGGCCTTGAAGACCTTGGGCTTGAACCCCGTATCTCCGTGGGAACCGTCGCAGAACGGCTGGTTGTTGGAACGGCCACAAACGCAGAAGGCGTATTCCTCGCCTTTTTTCAGGCTGACTTTCTTGGGCTTGTTATCAGCGATCACCGGATTGCTCATTGCAAGGCTCCTTGTTTGGCGCATGCCACAAATGTACAAGGGTGTACGGGCATTAAACGCAAATAGGCTACTTGTAATGATCAAGTGTGGATCAGGACTGACCGCGCCGCCAATGCGGCGCGGCTCGCTCGGCGTCCGATTACGGCTGCAGGCCCGCCCTGGCTGCACGCGCCGCGTGCAGCTTCCGGAAGCTCTCGATCAACCGCTGATGCTTCTCCAGCCCATCCAGTTGCATGTTCGTGGCTTCCAGGCCGTGGAAACGAACGCTGCCATCCACTGAGCCAACAACAGCTTCCATGGTTTCCTCGCCGAACATGCGGGTGAAGTTGGTGATGTAGTCGTCCAGCTCCATTTCGTCGTCAAGGGTGACTTCGAGAACCGCATACATGGCTCGGTAGAACAGGCCGCGCTCAACGGTGTTGTCGTTGAACTGAAGGAACATGTCGACGAATTCCAGGGCTTCTTCATGCCACTGCAGGGCTAGGCAGATCAGGATCTTCAGCTCAAGGATCGTGAGTTGGCCCCAGATGGTGTTTTCATCGAACTCCACGCCGATCAGGGTGATGATCGTCATGTAGTTGTCCAGCTGGCTGGCTTCCAGGCGCTCCACCAGATCGGCCAGTTGCTCATCGTCCAGGCGGTGCAGGTTGAGGATGTCTTCCCGATAGTCCAAAGCCATGTTGGTATTATCCATGATCAGGTCTTCCACCGGATACACCTCGGAATAGCCTGGAACCAGGATTCGGCAGACCGGCGCGCCCAGTTCCTCGTAAACGGCGACATACACTTGCTTGCCCAGTTCCTCAAGGATACCGAACAGACACTCGGCTTCCTCGGCGTTGGTGCCGGAAAAATCCCATTCAACGAAATCATAATCGGACCTGGCGCTGAAGAACCGCCAGGACACCACGCCTGTGGAATCGATAAAGTGCTCCACAAAGTTGTTTGGCTCGGTCACTGCCAGGCTGTTGAAGGTGGGCGCCGGCACATCGTTGAGGCCCTCGAAGCTGCGGCCCTGCAGGAGTTCCGTCAGGCTTCGCTCAAGGGCCACTTCAAAGCTCGGGTGAGCGCCGAAAGAGGCGAACACGCCGCCCGTTCGCGGGTTCATCAGGGTAACGCACATTACCGGGAACTGGCCGCCGAGGGAGGCGTCCTTTACCAGAGTCGGGAAACCCTGGGCTTCCAGGGCTTCAATGCCTTCCAGGATGTCCGGGTATTTTTCCAGTACCTCCCGGGGCACGTCCGGAAGGGCAATTTCCTCTTCGATAATCTGCTTCTTTACCGCCCGTTCGAAAATCTCCGACAGACACTGAACCTGTGCTTCGTTCAGGGTATTGCCCGCACTCATGCCGTTGCTGAGAAACAGGTTCTCAATCAGGTTGGAGGGGAAATACACCACCTCGCCATCCGATTTTCGCACGTAGGGCAGGGAGACAATGCCCCGGTCGGCTCTGCCGGAGTTGGTATCAATCAGATTGGAGCCGCCAAGCTCGCCGTCCGGGTTGTAGATGGCGAGGCAGTGGTCATCCAGAATACCTTCCGGCAGCTCGTCGTTGGGGCCCGGCTTGAACCACTTTTCGTTCGGGTAGTGGACGAAGTCGCTGTTGGCGATGTCCTCACCAAAGAACTGATCGTTGTAGAAAAAGTTGCAGCTGAGCCGCTCGATAAATTCGCCCAGGGCAGAGCACAGGGCGCTTTCCTTGGTAGCTCCCTTGCCATTGGTGAAGCACATGGGTGAGGCAGCATCGCGAATGTGCAGGGACCACACGTGAGGCACAATGTTGCGCCAGGAGGCAATCTCGATCTTCATGCCCAGCTCTTCGAGAATGCCAGTCATGTTGGCAATGGTCTGTTCAAGGGGCAGGTCCTTGCCTTCGATAAAGGTCTGGGTGCCGCCTTCCGGCTGGGTCATCAGCAGTGCCTGGGCGTCCGCGTCCAGGTTTTCGACGGTTTCAATCTCGAAGGTCGGGCCGGTCTGGACCACTTTTTTCACGGTGCAGCGGTCGATCGAGCGCAGGATGCCCTGGCGGTCTTTCTCCGAAATGTCCTCGGGCAGTTCCACGGAGATCTTGAAGATCTGGTTGTAGCGGTTTTCCGGGTCCACGATGTTGTTCTGGGACAGGCGGATATTCTCGGTGGGAATGTCCCGGGCCAGGCAGTAGACCCGGACAAAGTAGGCTGCACACAGGGCAGAGGAGGCCAGGAAGTAGTCGAACGGGCTGGGCGCCGAGCCGTCGCCCTTATAGCGAATCGGCTGGTCCGTTACGACGGTGAAATCGTCAAACTTGGCTTCAAGTCTGAGGTTCTCGAGAAAGTTGACGTTGATTTCCATTGCAGAGAGTCCTGGATCGGAGAATTTGGCGCGCCATGGTTTTTAATGGCGGCCATTATCCAGTTTTTGCAGGCGTTCGTCTTGGTCGGTCTTCTACGGATGATGTAACGCCAGCTCGACGGCCTGAGCTGCGTGAATCTCCGTGGTGTCGTAGAGGGGAACCCCGGTATCCGCCTGCTTGATCAGCAAGCCGATCTCGGTGCAGCCCAGGATCACCGCCTGCGCGCCGCGCTCGGAAAGCGAGCTGACAATATCGAGGTAGATGTCGCGCGAGTCCGGCTTGATCTCTCCCAGGCAAAGCTCCTCGTAGATAACACGATGCACCTCGTCCCGCTGGATTTCATCCGGCGTGAGAACGTCGATACCGGCGGCCTCCAGTCGGTCCCTGTAGAACGCCTGTTCCATGGTAAATCGCGTGCCCAGCAGGCCTACCCGGTTGATTCCATCATTCTTCAGCACCTGAGCTGTGGCATCTGCTATGTGTAGCAACGGGATCTCGATCGCCTGTTCAATTTCAGGAGCAACCTTGTGCATAGTGTTGGTGCCGATCACCAGGAAATCCGCGCCGGCCCTCTGCAATGACAAGGCGGCGTCGGAAAGAATGTCGGCAGTAGCGGGCCAATCACCTTTGTGTTGCAGCGCTTCGATCTCGGCGAAATCCACGCTGAAGAGCACCAGCTTCGCCGAATTCAGCCCGCCCAGTCGGCCTTTGACCCCCTCGTTGAGGAGTCGGTAGTAGGTTTGGGTGGATTCCCAGCTCATGCCGCCGAGAAGGCCAATCGTTTTCATGGGTAATCTCCTTATTATCCGCTAATTGTCACGATAATCAGCGCCACTGCATAGACCGAGAGCATCAGGGCGCTTTCAAACCCGATCTTGCCAATTCCATAGCGTTGGCGCCGGACCATTCCCATTAACAACGTGGCTGTCATCAGTATGCTGACAAGCCCCCAGGTCATCTGTATCGGGGTAATGTCGTGATAGATGGAACCGCCAGGGTAGCCCACATCGGCTGAAGCGATCACCAGCATATTAAAACAGTTGGTGCCGAATATATTGCTTACCGCCAGGGTCAGCGCGTTCCTGCGGATGGCAGCAATGGTGGTGACCAGCTCGGGTGAGGAGGTAGCGAGCGCGGTAAACAGGCCGCCAATCAGGGTATCGGACAGGCCCGTTTCGTCACTGATCACTTTGGCCCCTTCCATCAGTACCCATCCAGCTATGCCTGTAATTGCAGCCAGAATAATGAAAGTGACCCAGGCCTGGGCAAGACCGCCGCGAAGATAATGACCAGGCTTGTCGGGAACGGTCTGGCGGGTCAGTCGGGGAAACCACATGGGTTTACTGTCTGTTGTGCGAACCAGGTGAAGCCCGAACAAATACGCTGCGGTAATCACGGGTGTGATTGGGTGTATTCCCCAGAGGGAAACTGGTGGACTCGCAATTGCCAGTAGCGGCAAAGCCAGCAGAACGATCAACAACGCGGCCAGCATCAGGTTGGTGGAAGATGCAGCTGCGTGCTCCAGGTTGGCCTTCCGGTACATGATGTCTGCAATGCCCAGAAACACCAGGTTCGCAGCCATGCTGCCCATGACATTGCTCATGGCCAGATCCGGCCTTGAATCCATGGCCGCGCTCAGCGTGGCGGCGAAGTCGGGCAGTGAGGTTACCCCGGCCAGCAGAAAGATGCCGAACAACGCCTCTCCAAGGCCCGTTCGATCGGCCAGCTCATCCGCCACCCGGGCAAGCCGGCTGCCAGCTGTCACAATAACGACGGATGCGATGGCAAAAGCGATGATCCCGGTAGTCAGTGATGGAAACACTCAAGGCCCCAGACTGTTGCGATTGCTTGAATTGCTTACGGTAACTATAGCGGTTGCGGAATGGCCAGGATGAATATCGGTGCCCGGAGAAAGATTCCGGCTTCTATAATAGATTCAGGAAACCGGGTGACAGAGTCGGGGCAAAACGGGAGCGATGCATGAGCAATCTGATGAATACTGTTGAACAGAACTGTGATTCGGCCGATGCGCCGTGCAGCGCCATCGAAACCATTTTGAGCCCCCGGGTTGCCAATCTGGGCGGCTTCTCCGTACGTCGGCTGTTGCCAACCGCGAAGCGGAAAATGGTAGGCCCCTGGGTATTCTTTGACGAAATGGGCCCGGCGGAATTTCCGGCTGGCCAGGGTCTCAACGTACTGCCGCATCCCCATATTGGTATTGCCACTGTTACCTACCTGTTTGAGGGCGAGATACTGCATCGGGATTCCGTTGGCAGCTACCAGCCAATCCGGCCCGGAGATATCAATCTTATGGTGGCCGGCAGCGGTATCGCCCATTCCGAGCGGGAGCGTCCTGAGATCACCGCAACGGATCACCGCTTGCATGGGCTCCAGCTCTGGCTGGCCCTGCCGCAAGAGCACGAAGAAACTGCGCCAGCGTTTCACCACTATCCAGAGGATGACATCCCCGCGGTTGAGATAGACGGCGTGCCGGTTCGAGTCATGATCGGCAGTGCTTACGGAGTCACTTCGCCGGTGCTCAAGTTCAGCGAAACCCTGTACCTTGAAGCCACCCTTAAAACCGGTCAGACCCTGGCATTACCCCAGGCGCCTGAGCGCGCCGTCTACGTTGCCAGTGGCGCCCTGCGAGCCCATGGCTCTGAGCTGCCTACCCACAGCATGACGATCTTTTCCCGACAGCCCGGTGTTGCCATTACCGCCACAGAGGATACCCGGATTGCCGTGATTGGCGGTGAGCCGCTGGGCAAGCGTTTTATCGAGTGGAACTTCGTCTCTTCTAGCAAGGCCCGTATAGGTACAGCCAGAGAAGACTGGCGGGCAGGGCGGTTCGAGAAAGTCGTGGGTGATGAGGAAGCGTATATACCGTATTAGCCTGTCGTCTCGGTTTTCCACGGGCCCAACGCCTTGTATCCGGGGGCTGCAGCCCTCAGCCTTGGACTAAGCCACTTATTTTGCAAAAGGGGAAGCCAGAGTCCATGGAGCCCGTCACCAAGAAGCCCTGCATTGACGTCTGCGAGTTTAACAAGAGGGCCATCTGTAAAGCCTGTGGCCGAACCAGGCAAGAAAAAAAGGAGTGGAAGCAGCTCTCTCCTGACCAGAAGCAGGCGATCTGGACGCGTATCCTGGAGTCTCACGGCTCGGGTAAAGGAAAGAATCCCAAAGCATTGCGCGAGTTGTACGAGAAGGCCCAAAAGAAGAAAAAAAAGAAGAGCTGATCGCCGCAGCGGTTTTCAGGCTGCGGCGACCAGAGACGTCAGGATGAAGCTTTAGAAACGATATTTGGCGTTTGCATTCACAGTGCGCCGCTCGCCGTAGCCGCAGTCTGCGCCTTCGGAGCGGCACCAGGTGATGTACTCGTCATCGGCCAGGTTTTTGGCATCTACGGTGAAGTCCCAGTTCTGCCAGGTGTAGCCAATCATGGCGTCGTAGAGGGTAACGGAAGGAACGACGGGCCCGCCTCCTGAGCCAACGTTGTCACCCACGTAGCGCACCCCGGCACCGACCCGCCAGTTGTTGGCGATGTAGAGCTGGTTCCACCAGGAAGCCTGACGCTCGGCCACATAGGGGAGCCGGTTGCCAGAGGCGTCATCCCTGGCATTCAGATCGGTGTAGGCCAGTTGGGTTTCGAAACGCTGCCACCGCTTGTTCACCTGCAGCTCCCAGCCGTCGATCACCGCGCCGGTCTGCTCAACACCTCCGGGGGTGCTGCCGTCGCTGATCCGGTTCTCCTGGGTAATATCGAAGTAGGCTGCAGTAATGCCGAGGGACTGGTCCTGGGACACGTACTTCACGCCCGCTTCCTGTTGGTCGCCGGTGGTGGGTTCCAGTGTGTTGGCCGCGGCGGTGCCATCGGTACCGAGGTTCATGCTGAAGGCTTCAGCGTAGCTGATGTATGGGGAGATCCCGTTTTCGAATCGGTACATCAAGCCCGCCCGACCAGTGGTGGCCTCCTCGTCGCTGACGGTATCTGATCCGGAGACGGCCAGGCGGCGGTTCTCGGCCCAGTCGTGGCGAAGGCCGGCCGACACGACGACGTTGCCGATCTCGATGTGATCGGCAATGTAGAGGCCGATTTGCTCAATCTCGTTGTCCGGCCGGTCGGTCGGATTGATGGCACCGTCGTTCAGGTTGCCGTACTGTGGATCATATACATCGAAGGTGCCACCCAGGCCATAACCGTAAAAGTAATTGTCCTGTTTCCAGAGCGCGTCCTGGCGGTCGGCGCCGATAATCAGACGATGGCGGGTCATGCCCAGCTCAACATCACCCTCAAGGCGAGCGTCCATGTTGAAAATGCGGGTTTCAGCATCTGCCGTGTAAATGGTACGCGGCACTTCGCCATTGGCGTCGGGAACGCTTGGAATGGTTATCCAGTGTTCGCGGTTTTCGGTACTGGAGCGGCTGTAGCGAGCAGTGGCGGAAAGCGCCCAGTTGGTATTCAGTTGATGATCAACAAACAGGGTAGCTTCGGTCTTCTCCCGATCATAACGATCCCATCCTGGCTCCCCAACGAATCGCTCAGAGCCGATAAACCCTTGCGATCCTGGCTCCAGGGTGCCGGCCTGTGGCAGGAACTGAGCGGATACCTGGCCTTTGTTCTCCTGGCGGTTGAGGAGCAGGGTAACGCTTGTGTCATCGGTTGCGCGCCAGGTCAGGGAAGGGGCGAGCACGTAGCCATCGTCTTCCACATAATCCACCTGGGTGTCACTATCGCGTCCCAGTGCGATAAAACGGTACAGCAAATCACCGCTCTCGTTGACGGGGCCGGTTACATCCACGGCCAGCTGCTTACGATTAAACGTGCCGTACTGGGCCCAGATCTCGCCGCCCTGTTCCTCTTCCGGGAGCTTGGATACCCCATTGATGATGCCGCCCAGGTCACTCTGTCCATAAAGCATGGACGAGGGGCCTTTGAGCACTTCGATGCTCTCGAGTGCGTACACATTGGTGCGCACGGTGTTGTAGGAACCGTAGATCTGACGCAGACCATCCAGATAGCGCCCGGCATCAACACCACGAACTTTTGCAGAATCGATTCGGGTGTCAAAACCAAAGTTGCCTGCTTAGACCCCCGGTGTGTAGAGCAGGGCATCCTGTATGTTCTTGGCTCCGAAATCTTCGATGAAGCTGCGATCGACGATTGAGACCGACTAGGGTTGCTCTTCAACCGGAACGTTCAGTTTTCCAACGGCCGGCGTTTTTTCCAGAGGCATATAGTCCGGAGCGGTAATCGCATCAGAAACCACATCGAGAGCTTCGAGTGTGGTCGCGTCGTTGGTTTGCGATTGCGCCATGGCCAGAGAGCTTGCGCCGAGGAGTGAAACCAGTGCTGCAGAGCTGCAACGTCGGTAGCGGGTGACTTTCATAGGATAATGCGCCTTCGTTGTTAATGCGGAGGCGAATGATAACAATTATCATTAAATAAACAAGAGGTAATGAAATCCCTGAAACGATCAGTCGATAGTAAACGAGAGAATTCTCGATAGGTGGCTGTAGGGCAGACCACTCTCCTCGTGCCAGAGGTTAAACGCTTCCTGCGCCTGCATGAGCCCTTTCTTGCTGGTGGGAGAGGCATCCAAAACCTCTTCCCTATGCAGCGCGGCAATGACATCCCGTGAAAGGATAAAGCCGTCCCAACCCACTCGCCGCAAAAAGTACTGGGCGCTGTTGCCACCGAGCCTCGCTCCATTGCGTTTAAGCCACATCAGCAGGCCGGCCTGATCACTGCTGGGCCAATCGGCGAGGAAATTGCCAAAGCTGCCATGCTCCCGGGCGGCGTCGACAATCATCCGCGCATTCTCCGGCACGGTCTGGATTTTCTGCGCGTTCCTGACGATCCGTTCGTCACCCGCCAACCGCTCAAGGACCTCGGGAGGAACCTGCTGCCAGTAGAGGGGCACAAAACCCTCGAAAGCCTCTTCGAACTTCGGCCATTTGTTTTCGATCACTCGCCAGACAAAGCCAGCCTTGAAGATGCACCGGGTGATTTCTGAAAGGTATCGATCGTCCCCGAGAGCTTCCAGTTCTTGAGGGCTAGCCACTCTGGGCAGCCGTGCGCGAACTTCACTTTCTCCGCCTTTTTGGAGAACGGCCTGTTCATAGATGCGGGAAAAGGACATAGCGGTCTCTGAATCACTCCAGTCTGTTAAGGGATTTTCTCCGGCCAATGTGCGACAGGCCAGTAATCAGGGTTCCGAGCAACCCGAGGGCGGGGCGTACAATCAACCGGAATACCCAACTGCCGATGTACAACGCGGGCAGCAGTATCAGAATCCATCCGAGAAACTGCACCAGCTTTACCGGGTAGCCCAGCACTTCCGCTACCTCTGCCAGGAAGTCGTTGATGATACCGGGGTGTGTGACCACCAGGTAGCCGACGCCAATCACGGCGGGCCATTTTGCGTAGCGGGCGGTCGTCATCAACATGCGCCCGCTAGTCGTGAGACGAGCGGCCAGTGCTGCGGACCGGGTACCCCTGGCAGCGCCTCTGGATGAAACAGCGACAGCCCGTCCTACCCGAAGTACCTTCAACGCGCTGGCAAAAACCAGCACATCCACGGAAGCCCAGCCAATATCGGCGGCGGATATATCGTCACCTGTGCGGTGCTGAATCTCGAGATTGCGAATGCCACTGGCGAAAAACTGATTGATGTTCTCCAGCACCCGTTCCGTTCGAACCCAGATGATTTCGCCCTGATCGTTCACAACAAACTGACCCAGGAAGTCGTGTCCTTCTTCCTGGATAAATCGCACGGCGTACCACCCGCGCTCTTCCCGAGTCAGCTTCTCCTTTCTGGGCGTGCTTTGCTGGGGGGCTGCATTGGTGTCTGTTTTTCCGCTCCCGGTAAAGAACTCTACGGTCGCCTGGTATTGAGTGGCAAGATCGTTCATCAGCTCGATCGAGCCAATCGGGTTGCTCAGGAAATAGTGGATCGGCGGAAGAATGTTTTCGCCATACAGCCGGAGAATATCCCGGAATTCCGGTTCAGGTCCGTAAACCGGAAAGATCTCGCGGGTCATCGTTGGGTATCGCAAATAGGCCGCGCGGGCCTTCAGGAGAAGAAGTTCCTCGTCCGCCATATCGAGCAAGGCAGCCTGAACTTCAAGTGGCTCCGATTCGATGCGAGGGAACTCCCGGAGAGTATCCTCCGCCTGAATCCGGATCAGCCGCTCTTCAATAAGCATAGGCTGTGAGCTGACAGTGGCTACCAGCGCGATCATCGACGCGAGGCCAAGAATCAGGAAAAGTTTCCTCATCGTCTCTCGTCCTGGACGCTCACTTGACCGATGTGGTTCCGGTACGCATGCCTCATAGAAATCCCGGTGCAATTCAAATCAGGTTTGTTGTTGAAACTAACCTGCAGCCGAAATTATTCCAAGAACAGTTTCAAGGACTTTGCTTTTGTAGCGGGATCAACCAGCGACTAAGCTTTGAAGGTTGGCTCATATGTATACGACCCGAAAATGCAGACCACTCCTGGTTGTAACTGGTTTGCTCTACGCGGCGGTCTAACGGGAGTTGCGCGTGGCTGGAAAGCACACGAAGCGTGGATTTATTATCAGAGAGGCCCGCGAAGAGGATCTTGCCGAAATGGTGGGCTTCCTCGCCAAACTGGCCCTGCATGTTTCGGGCGCACCCCCTCATGAGCTCAAGGAAAGCGAGCGTAAACGGCTTCTGCGAACGTTGCACTCCTCGCTGGACGACCCCAACAAACTGTTGCTTGTGGCGGAAAGTAAGAACTCGGCTCTCGTGGGTATGGGTTATGTTTATATCTGGAGAAGCCAGGGCATCTGGGAGCAGTCGGAAGCGGCAGAATTCAAGTCTGGCGTTATTGATGATATCTGGGTAGAGCCGGACTTCCGGGGGCTTGGTATCCTGAAGGCACTGTTGCGGGATCTTGTCAATTTCGCGGAGGAGCATCACGCCTCGGAGCTGATCCTCGAATACTCTGCTTCAAACAAGGAAGCCAAGGCTGCCTGGACCAAGCTGGGTTTCAAACCGACTGGGGTTCGCGCGGCGGCATTCACCTCGGTGGTTAAGCAGGCGCTGGCGGAATCACAAGGATAAGAAAAGGAAACAGGCCATGATCGGCGATCGCAGTGTGAATGTGTTTTACGATGAGATCATGCTCGGGCATAACCCCGAGGTGGATCTTCCGTTCATGCCCAGCCGGGTGGAAAAGCGAGTGCGATCCATTCTTCAGGGCTTGGATTTCAAATGGAGCTATCCGGAGCACCCCGGGCGGATCAGCGCCATCAAGGAGTATCTGGATGAAAACCCTGTGGCAGGTACTCAATTCAAATCGGGTGCGGCTGCCGCAACCTACGATCAGCTGGCACGGGTACACACCACCTCCTACCTTGACCACATCTTCTCACTGGACGGCAAACGGGCGTGGCTTGATAAAGACACGACGGCGGTGTCACCCGACAGCATCAAAGCCGCCACGGCTGCGGCCGGCAACGCCATTGCCGCCGTTGAAAGCGTTGTGAAAGGGGAGTGTGACAGCGCGTTTGCCCTGATCCGCCCGCCCGGCCATCATGCGGAACCGGTTCGGGCACGGGGATTCTGCCTGCTCAATAATGTGGCCATTGCTGCGGCCCATGCCCAGGCCAAACTCGGCTGTGAGAAGATTCTGATCATCGATTGGGATGCCCATCATGGCAACGGTACCCAGGACATTTTCTGGGCAGACCCCGATGTCCTGTTTTTCGATACCCACTGCGCGGCGCCATTCTATCCCGGATCCGGTCACCTGGAAGAGATCGGTGATGGGCTGGGGGAGGGCTACACCATCAACGTGCCACTGCCGGAAACGGCTGGCGACGTTGCCTTTGAGAAAGTGTTCCGGGAGATCCTGATGCCGGCGGCGGATTACTTCCAGCCGGATTTGGTGCTGGTCTCTGCCGGCTTTGATCCGCACAGAAACGACATGGCCCTGAACCTCACCTACGATGGCTTCAAAGTAATCACAGGCATTGTTCAGGCGATTGCCGACAAACACTGTGAGGGACGGTTAGCGCTGGTTCTGGAGGGTGGCTACAGCCTGAGTTCGCTGTCCAAGGGGGTGCACGCCGTGCTCGAAGTGCTGGCCGGAGGAGAGGTGCCGGAAGTTCATGAGATCGGCGTGCCGGAGGCCGAAGAGGCAGCTGAGTTCCATCGGTCTGCCTTCAGTGATGAGGACTAATTCTGCTTTGAGCAATAAAAACTAGGTCAGTCGGCTGAAAACACCCGGCTGGCGGCTTCCACAACAATCCCGTGCCGCTTGGCCAGTTTCACCCGGTCATCATCGTAGCCGCCGCCAATCACCGTCGCTACTGGAATGTCCCGACGTTTCAATTCACTGAGCACCTGAAAGTCCCGCTCAAAAATTCCCTGTTCGGAAATGTTCAGCCGGCCGAGGGGATCATTCCTGAATACGTCCACGCCTGCGTCATAGAGCACGATATCCGGCCGCGATAACGCCAGTGCTTTGTGCAGCGTTTCGCTGACAACCTCAAGATAGGCCCCGTCTTCGAGGCCATCCGGTAAGGCGACATCGAGATCGCCAATCTTTTTCTCGAACGGGTAGTTGCGCTCACAGTGAATCGAGCAGGTAAAGGCATTCGGCTCGTTCGCCAACAATGCAGCGGTACCGTCACCCTGATGCACATCCACATCGAAGATAAGCACACGTTCAATGCCCTCCTGTTGCAACAGCACATTGGCGGCGATCGCCAGATCGTTGAGGATGCAGAAGCCGGCAGCGTAATCGTAATGGGCGTGATGGGTGCCACCGGCCAGGTGACAGGCAATGCCATGCTGGAGGGCCAACTGCGCCGTCAGAACCGTGCCTGAAGGAGC
>NZ_DDOI01000143.1:20769-24455 GCF_002341575.1 Marinobacter sp. UBA2498
GACGAGGCCCTTGCTCCAGGGCAGATTCATCTGCCGTTTCTCCCGCGCCGAGAGTTGATCGCCGGCGAAACGGGCGAGGTAATCCGGGCAGTGGGTACGGGTCAGCCACGCCTGCCGGCATGGGGCAGGGCGAAAGCTATTGGCTTGAGTGAGAAGCCCTCTCGAGCGGGCGTAATCGGCAAGGAGCCCGAATTTTTCCATGGGAAATCGGTGCTTTGCCGGGAATGGGAAGCTGTAGTCTGGATGGTGAACTACGGGTACGGGCATTTGATCGTCCGGCTGCAGTGGATTTGCGACGTCAGAATGTTATTTGGCAGGCACGGCTGCGATGCCAGAATCACACATCGCCTGGATTTCTTCGGCGGAATACCCGCACTCTGCCAGCAGTTCGCCGGTTTGCTCGCCAAGGCGCGGAGCTCCCTGCCAGTGCTGCTCTGGTGCGGCCGAGAATCGCGACGGCGCCCTGGCCTGGCGGAGTCGGCCGGCCTGGGGGTGGTCGTAGTGGGAGAGCAAATCGTTGGCCAGTACCTGGGCATGGTCGAGTACCTGAGTGCGGGTCAACACCGGGGCGCAGGGCACTTGCTCGGCCTCAAGCCTTGCCAGCCAGTGTTCGGCCGTATCGGTTTTGATGACCGACTGGATCAGCTCCAGCCTCGCATCAATATTCTCCTGGCGCAGCCGGGCAGTCAGGAACCTTGGATCCTCCGCCCACTCCGGGCGGTCCACAGCACGAATAAGGGCTTGCCACTCTCGATCGCTCTGAACCGCAATGGTGATGTAGCCGGTTGTGGTCTCATAGATGAGATCCTGAAGGCTCGCAGCCTCCTGCTGTGGCACCTCACTGTGAACAAAGGTCTGGCTGCCCATGTCGGAGCTCCAGAGAAACGCGATGATCGCGTCCAGCATGGACAGCCGGACATGCTGGCTTTCCCCGGTGCGTTCCCGGGCGAACAGAGCCGCGGTAATCGCCTGGGCTGCGGTTACACCGGTGAGCTTGTCGGGCAGGATGGTCCTAACCAGTTGCGGACGCAATTCATCGGCGCCGGCCTGCACGGTGGCTAATCCGGAGAGGCCCTGGATCAGCGGATCGTAAACCGGTCGCTGGGAATACGGTCCGGTATCACCGAAGCCACTGATTGATACCATCACGAGATTCGGGGCCACCTTGCGCAGCTTCTCCTCGCCAAGTCCCATCCGCTCAATGACGCCCGGCCGGAAGTTCTGCACAAAGACATCGGCCGACGCCACCAGTCGAAGCAGCGCGTCGCGTCCTGCCTTTTCTTTCAGGTTCAGTGCCACTGATTTCTTGTTGCGGTTGTTGTTGAGGTACAGCGCCGACATATCGCCCTGCCGATTGGCCGCGGAGCGAGTAAAGTCTCCACCCGCCGGATTCTCGATCTTGATAACCTCGGCACCCTGATCCGCCAGTATCATGGTCGCGAGAGGCCCGGAAATCATGGCTGTCAGATCGATAATGCGGATGCCATCGAGCGGTCCGGTCATGGTCAGGACTCCTGTTTTTCCTTGGAGGCGCCAAAAAACGTGAGTGCGCCACTCTTAAAAACGGTTCGTACTCTAAACTTTATGCGGATGCCGATCATTTACTAGTACGCAATAGAGCAGGAAATTCATCAAACCAGAGGAGCGCCAGTGTCCACCAGTGTTGAAATGACCGACATTTTTCTCGAGTACCCCACAGAGTCCGGCAAGGTTGCTGTACTCAAAAATGCCTCCCTCATGGTGCCCCCGGGAGAAACACTGGCAATCACAGGCCCCTCTGGTAGCGGGAAAACGTCCCTGCTTTTGTTGCTCTCCGGCCTGCAGCGACCGACCAGTGGTGAAATTCTGGTCGGCGATCAACGCCTGGGCGACATGGACGCCAATGCTCTGGCCGACTGGCGAAGTGAGCACCTTGGCATTATTTTCCAGTCCTTTCACCTGCTGCCTGGCCTCACGGCCCTGGGAAACGTGAGTCTGCCGCTTGAGATTGCCGGCGAGGCCAGGCCGCGGGAACGAGCTCTCGCCATGTTGGAGGCAGTTGGTCTCAGCCATCGGCTGCAGCACTACCCGGGGCAGCTCTCTGGCGGCGAGCAGCAACGGGTAGCGATCGCGCGGGCTCTGGTTCATCAGCCAAGCCTGTTGTTGGGGGATGAGCCCACAGGCAATCTGGACCACGAAACCGGTGAGAAAGTGCTCTCTCTGCTGTTCGACTTGCACAAGGACAGCAAATCCACGCTGGTACTGGTGACTCACGACGAGCGCGTTGCCGAGCGTTGTCAGCACAGGGTCCGGATGGACGGTGGGCGTCTCTATGCCTCCTGAACGCTCCACAAACCCGCTCTGGATGCTCCGATTCGCGATCACCGATCTGCGGTCACGTATCTCTGCACTGAAGATTTTCCTGGCCTGCCTGATTCTTGGCGTCACGCTTGTCGCGGCCACAGCCAGCCTGTACCGGGTGATTGAGCAAAGTTTGCTGGCAGATACCCGGGCGCTGCTCGGTGGCGATGTGGAGCTGGATACCAGCGAGCCTCTGCCCGATGAGGCGCTCGAATGGATTCGCGCTACCGGCAACATTTCGCTGGTGCGGGAATTCGATACCATCGTAAGCGGAAGCGGCGGTGACGGCTTCTTCCGGGCCGAGATACTGGTTCTGGATGCCCTCTATCCCCTTTACGGCGAGTTGGAGCTGACACCGGATGAACCCCTGGGTGTTCTTACAGCCCAGAAAGAAGGGCAGTGGGGCGCCATTATTGATCCATTGCTGGCAGAACGCCTGGGCCAGTCGGTTGGCGACCAGATTGAGATTGGCGCCGCCACCTTTCGAATCAGCGGTCTTATCCAGAAGCAGCCGGATCGGAGCCTGAACGCCAATTGGCGCGGCCTGCCGATCATGATATCTGAGCAGGCCGTGGAGGCAACCGGGTTGATTCGCCCGGGTAGCCGCGTGGATTACGAATACCGGGTACAAACAGAGCAGAATCTCGATACCTGGCTTGAGGAATTCGAGCAGGCATTCCCGGATGCGCGATGGGAAATCACTACGTTTGCCGAGCGCAGCGAACGGATTTCCGAGCGGCTGGACCAGATTGCCACAGCACTCATCCTTATCGCTTTCACGACATTGTTCATCGGTGGCCTCGGCGTTGCCAACAGCATCCACGCCTACCTCGATGAAAAGCTGGGCACAATTGCCACCCTGCAAACACTTGGCCTGCGTCGCAAACCGCTTGTCGGCATATACCTCCTGCAGATTGGTGTATTGGGCAGCCTTGCGGGGCTAGTTGGCGGTGGTATCGGGCTGGGGCTTTCCGCCCTGGCGATCAGCCTGGCGGGCGATGCCTTTGCTTTGGCGGGGCCCGATGGGGCCGGCGGCTGGTTCTCCTTGTGGTTGGTTCCCTTGCTTCTGAGCTGGCTGTTCGGTGTTCTGACTGCTTACGTGTTTGCACTGCCGGCACTCGCTCGAGCCCTCGCTGCTGCGCCGGCCGGGCTTTTCCGGGGGCAGGTCGAGGCGGCTCCCAACGAGCCTCGCAGCTGGCGGATTGCCAGCTATCTACTGCTGGCTGTCTACATCGGCGCTACCCTGTTCTGGCTCCCATCGCCTCATCTGGGCTTTCTTTTCCTGCTGGCGGTTACGCTGCTCTGGGGCCTCCTGGAAGGTTTGATCAAGGGGTTACGCCGCGGTG
>NZ_DDOI01000143.1:24537-25656 GCF_002341575.1 Marinobacter sp. UBA2498
TACGCCGCGGTGCCAAGGCTCTGGAAAACGGCGGTTTTGCCGACCGCAGGTTTGCCCGGCGGTTGGCCCTGGCCAATCTGCACCGGCCGGATTCGCCGCTCCGGGCAACCCTGCTGTCACTGGGCACCGCACTGACGCTTGTGGTGGCCTGCACGTTGATGGTTACCACGCTCCTGAGGGCGCTTGAAACCACCATACCGGAACAGTCGCCGGCGCTAATCCTCTATGAAGTGTTCCCGGACCAGATGGAACCGCTGCAAAACGGCCTGGAAGCGTTGGATGCTTCTAGCCGCGTCGAGTTGCTCCCGATGGTCCGGTCCCGCCTGGACACTATTAACCAGAAGCCGATTGCGGAGGTTCTCGCCGATAACGCCGAAGCCCGGCGAGAAGCCATGGGAGATGAATACAAACTGAGTTATCTCTCGGGAAACCCCGAAGCACTGGAACTGGTGGAGGGCAACTGGTGGGAATCGCCGGCCCCCGAGGGGGAGCCCGCTTACATGGCCATGGAGGATCGGGAGGCTTACCAGCTTGGACTGGGGGTGGGCGACCAGCTCACCTTTACTGCACAGGATAAGAGCATCGACGTCGAAATCCGTGCAATTTACCGGCAAAAAGGGCTGCAGACCCGATTCTGGTTCGAGGGCATATTGCAGCAAGGCGCACTGGACGACTTGATCAGCCTTTACGTTGGTGCGGTCTACCAAAGCGATGAGGCGGCCAGGGAATCCCAGCAATGGCTGGCACAGAACATCCCCAATGTAATCACGCTGCGCACCGCTGACTGGCTGGAAACCGCAGGCGATCTGCTGAACAAGGCAGCCGCGGGCCTGGCGGCTGTGGCATCGGTCAGTCTTCTCGCCAGCCTGCTTGTGCTTTCCAGCGTAGTCAGTGTCAGCCGCAGGCGGCAGCTTTACGAGGCCAACCTGTTGCACTGCCTTGGCGCCCGTCACGGAGCGATCCGCCAATCCATGCTGCTGGAAACCGGTTTGCTGACCTTTCTGGCAACGGTTTTCGCGACGGCGCTTGGTGCGCTAATTGCTTTACCTGTAGCTGACCTGGCCTTGAAGCTGCCGGCCGGCGATTTATGGTGGATTGGGGCGCTGGTTGCCGGAGGTG
>NZ_DDOI01000143.1:25706-32995 GCF_002341575.1 Marinobacter sp. UBA2498
GGGCGCTGGTTGCCGGAGGTGTCAGTTCGCTGGCGCTGCTGGGTGGATTACTGCCCACGCTCAGGGCAATGCGGTTAAACCCCGCTGTGTTGCTCAGAGACCGTTAAAATGGCCTGCTATAGTAATAAATTCGTCTTTTTGATTAAGGAGGTGTAAACATCAGTTAAATCATAGACCTAAGAACATGAAAAATGACTGTTTGTTCGTTTTTTGGCCGCTATCACGAGCTGCAGGCTCAAAAAATCCGGTTATATTGAGGAAATTAAGGAAAATTGCCTACCAAATGGCAAATTTCAAAAGTTTTCACTAAATAATCTACGGTAGTATTTTTACGTATGCTTTTTGCACATAACTCGTGTTGTGTAGGCATAACGGACACACACTTTTCGCCCACGAAAGAAAAAGAGAGAATAACTATGATTCGCAAACTAGCACCGCTTGTATTCGCTTGTGCTGCGGTAACCTCCGTAAGCGCGACAGCCGATCAGCTGGACACCGTGATTCAACGTGGCACTCTGAACTGTGGCGTGGTTCTGGATTTCCCACCAATGGGATATTTTGACGAGAACAACGAGCCTGCAGGCTTCGACGTCGATTACTGTAACGACCTGGGCGAGGCGCTCGGCGTGGACGTTAACGTTCTCAACCTGACCTGGGGCGAGCGGATTCCCTCCCTGGTTTCCGGCAAAACTGATGTGGTTATCGGTTCTACCTCCGATACACTGGAGCGCGCCAAGACCGTTGGCTTCACCTACCCGTACTTCGTGTTCAAATTCCAGGTTATCGCCAACGAGGACAAGAACATTGAATCCTTCGACGACCTTAAGGATCTGAAAGTCGGTGCGGCACTCGGCACCACCTACGAAACCGAATACCTCGCGTATGCCGAGCAGCAGGGCTGGGGCAAGGACAACTACACCTCCTTCAAATCCGAGAACGATGCCTACCTGGGTCTTTACCAGGGCAAGGTCGACGCAATCATCTCTACCAACACCAACATTGCGACCAAACTGCGTAGCGAAGAGTTCGCAGACTTTGAAGCGGGCCCCTACGTTCCCAACTACGACGACGTTGTGGGCATCATCGCCAAGCGTGATGAGGTTGCCTGGATCAACTACCTGAACCTGTTCCTGGTACGCCAGATTCGCGACGGCAACATGAACGAAGCTTACAACAAGCACTTCGGTACCGATGCGCCGGCCGATCTGATCAAGTCCCTCCGGGACAACAAGTAAGCGCCGAACCGACGGCCGCCAAACAGGCGGCCGTCATTGCATTGGTTCCCGGGTCGGGCACTCACCCTCGGGTGTCCTGACCTAAAATTCTGATCAAGGCCCCTCTTACCGGGCTCTGGTCGAGTTTCCTACCATTCATAAAATGGCCAAGGTATGGACTACGAATTTCACTGGAACGTTGTGTTCCAGAACATGCCCCAGCTGCTGAACGGTGCCTTCGTTACCCTGCACGTATCCGTTCTGGCGATGCTTCTGGGCGTTGTGATCGCAATACTGTTGGCGATCGCCAAAATGAATAACACGAAGTTCTTCAGCCAGGTTGCTACGGTCTGGGTCGAGATTGCCCGGAATACGCCGGCCCTGTTCCAGATCTACATGGCCTATTTTGGCCTTGGAGCATTTGGTATCCACCTCAGCCCCTACGTGGCGGTACTGAGCGCACTGGTCTTTATCAACGCGGGCTACCTGACGGAGACGTTCCGGGGTGGTTTCCAGTCGATTCCGAGCACGCAGTACAGCGCCTCCAAGTCGCTGGGCATGACCAGTATCCAGACGTATCGATACATCATCCTCCCGCAGATGCTGAGACGCATCTACCACCCGATGACCAACCAGTTTGTCTGGTCCATCCTGATGAGCTCTCTGGGCATTCTGGTCGGTATGAGCGAGCTTTCTGGCACGACTCAGCGTTTGCAGTCGCTGTCGTTCCGAACACTGGAGTTCTTCATTGTGGCGGCCGTGATGTACTTCGTGATCACCAAACTCGTGTTGTTCGGGTCATCATTGCTTGCGCGTAGACTCTTCAAGGGGGAAATCTGATGAATTCCTTATTCACACCCCTGTCCTGGAGCGATAGCGGTCTGATTCTGACCGGTGTCTGGAATACCATCATCATCTCCGTTGTCGCCATCGTGGTGGGCACGATTCTGGGATTGATCGTTGGTTTTCTCCGTGCCGAGAGCAACAAGGCCGTCAACGTCCTTTTCGGTAGCGTGCTCGACGTGCTGAGAAGTGTTCCCCTGATCATCCAGCTTATTCTGTTCTCCACCTTTGTCGGTGCGATGGGGAATCCACTGGCGCCGTTTGTTGCGGGCTCCATTGTGCTTTCGCTGTATACCATGGCCTTCATGAGCGAGGTGTTCCGCAGTGGCTTTGAGAGCGTCAGTCCCTCAATGCAGACGGCAGCGCGCTCACTGGGCATGACCAAATGGCAAACCATCTACCACATTCGGTTGCCGATTGGTTTGCGTGCTGTGTTCCCCTCGTGGCTGGGTGTTGCACTCAGTGTCATCAAGGACTCGGCCCTGGTCTCGGTCATCGGTTACATGGAATTGCTGCGCACGTCGGAGCAACTGATTTCAAGAACCCAGCAACCGCTCGAGATTCTGATCGGTGTTGGTATCTTTTACTTCATTATTTCGTACCCGCTGTCCCACTACGGCCGGTATGTTGAGAGGAAAATGGCAATATGATCAGCGTACAGAATGTCCATAAATCCTTCGGCGATCTTGAAGTACTGAAAGGCGTCAGCCTGGATGTAAAGAAAGGCGAGGTCGTGAGCGTTATCGGGGGCTCCGGCAGTGGCAAGTCGACTCTCCTGTATTGCATCAATGCCATTGAGCCCATCAACAAGGGCAAGATCCTCGTTGATGATGTGGATGTCCATGCCAAAGAGACCAACAAGGACAAGCTGCGCCAGAAACTGGGCATGGTCTTTCAGCAATGGAATTCCTTTCCTCATATGACTGTGCTGGAGAACGCCGCACTGGCGCCCAGAATCGTCAAGAAAATGAGCAAGGAAGAGGCAATCGAAATTGCCAAGAAAGAGTTGGAGCACGTCGGCCTGGGCGACAAGTTCGACGTCTATCCCACGAAAATGTCGGGCGGTCAGCAGCAACGCCTGGCGATTGCCCGTGCTCTGGCCATGAAGCCTGACTACATGCTGCTTGACGAGGTGACCTCCGCGCTCGACCCGGAGCTGGTCGGCGAGGTTCTGGATACCCTGCGCTTGCTGGCAGAAGAGGGGATGACCATGATCTGTGTGACCCACGAAATGGGGTTCGCACGGGATGTCTCTGATCGGGTGGCTTACTTCCACGAGGGTGTGATCGCAGAGATCGGTGAAGCACGCCAGGTGATTACCGATCCGCAAAACCCGCTCACCCAGAAGTTCCTTTCAAAAGTGCGCTAGAAAGTCGCCACAACCGTGGCGCTGGCTGGGGGAGTTCTTGGACCCGCTTTCCCAGCCATTTTTCCAGCCCGCCCAGAATCCGGTGGCTTCAGTTCCGGTTCTTCAGCACCTCATAAATCTTCCTGACCGCTTCCTCCTGCTTTTGTTTTTCAACCATATCTTCCAGCAGCTCCAGTACCCGTTTTTCGTCGTTGCTCCGAAGACCCGGCCAGTACACATAGGGCACCAGATCTGGATTGCTGATAAAGAACAAGGCGGTTTGTTCCGGATCGTTGGCGATGTCTCCGCGCAGGCCTACGGTAAACTGGCGGCCCTCGCCACCCCGTAGCGTTAACAGGAGGGATTGGTCCTGCTCGATGAATCGGGATTCCTCCACGGTAATGGGCTCTGCCAGATCGGGTACCGAGGTGATGTAGTATTGAAAGCCAAGGAACCCCAGCAGAACAGCAATCAACGCTGCCAGGGCAAAGGATTTGATCATTCTGAAGATTCCAAGCTGCTTACATTGCTCTGGCAAATAACCCAAAGGGGAGGGATTTGATTACGTAACTAATCGGCGTCCATGGCCACCAGGGCACATAGGCCCGGCGCTTCTCCGATTCGATGGCTTTCACCAGGGCCTTTACACCGGTTTCCAGATCCACACGGAAGGGCGCGCTTTTAGTGTCCCGGTTAATATCCGTGAGAATGTAGCCGGGCATAATGTTGCTGACGTTGATCGGCTTACCCTTGGTATCGAGCTGCAGACCTTCCGCCAAAGAGGCTACGGCGGCCTTGGTGGCAGCGTATACGTTCAGTGGACCACGGAAGCCGCGAACACCACTGACAGACGACATTAACACCAGGTGACCGCTGTTCTGCTCGCGGAAGATCTCCATGGCTGCCTCACTCTGGGCAATAGCAGCGATGAAGTTGGTCTCGGCGGTGTGGCGGTTGGCAGCGAAATGCCCACGGCCGATGGGCTGTGAGCTGCCAATACCTGCATTAACCACCACCCGATCAAGACTACCGAGCTCATCCCGGAAGCCCCGGAACACTTCGAACACCTGATCGTAATCGCAGACATCAAGGCCTCGGACGAGTACCCGGATATCCGGATGGGCCTGCTGCAATTCCCGCTGGAGAGCTTCCAGCTTGTCTGCCCGGCGCGCACAGAGCGCCAGATTACAGCCTTTGGCCGCCCATTCGCGAGCCATGCCTTCCCCGAGACCGGTGCTGGCACCGGTAATCAGAATGTTTTTTCGCATCAGCTATCCCCTGGATTCGTTCGGGTTATTTGAGCTCACAGTACCATGATCGAACGCCGAGGGGATTGACTGAAATGCAACTCTGCACTGGCCATTCCGTTCAGGGTAGAACGTTACTCCACCATCACTGTGATCTTCTCAGAGACCACGGGCGGATTATGCGGCACGTGCATGTGGTCACCCACCAAAAGCTGCAGCGTGTGTTTACCCGGCGATAGCGTGATCTCGGTTTCGGTTTGTCCACCGCCAAAGTGCTTGATTTGATCCGTTGCCGGGAGAGATTTGCTCAGATCGGACGGTACGTCGGTATCGATCAGCAGGTGGTGGTGCCCGGTGCCTGCTTTTTCCACGCCAGCAGGTGCCACGCCCATGTTCCGCAGACCAAAGACGACTTTGAAGGTCTGGTCGACGGTTGCGCCGTCAGTTGGTTGCACGAAATACACGCCAGCGTTGGCCGGCGCCTCAGACATCATGCTCTCTGCAATCGCTGCTACTGGCGCGATCAACAGAGCTGAAAACAGTGTAATTGCGATCCTGTTCATTTCGTTTCCTCCTTGGTGTTCGCCACCAGTGAGTATAGTTGAGGAAACTTATGCGTGACGGCCGCTTCAGTTTTCCACGGCAGGAATTATGTGCTCCTCAATTAACTGGAACTGGCGGCGCAAAAAGGCTGAACCCGGCGAGGGAGGGGTAGGGTCAGAGGTCATCACCACGGTCAGTTTGCGAGCGGGCATCACATACAGTACCTGGCCTCCGTACCCACGCCCGTAATACCCCATTTCGCCGGCGAGCGGCTGCTGGAACCAGCCATAGCCATAGGGATCATCTGTGTAGGCGGACCTTCCGCGTTCAATCCAGGACTCCCGCACCCAGTTTTCCGGAAACAGGCGCCGATCACCAAGGCGGCCTTCATTGCGATAAAGCTCGCCGATTTTGGCCAGGTCCCTTGGCGAAAGAGCCATATTATTGCCACCAAAATAGATCCCCTGGGGATCCCGGCCCCAGGCCGGAATGGTTATATTCAGTGGCTCGCCCAACCATTCCCGCGCCAGGTCGAGCGTGCTGCGCCCGGCGCTTTCAGTGAGCGCCGCCGAGAGCAGGTGGCTGCTGCCGGTGGAGTAGAGCATGCGACCGCCCGGCTCATCCACGAACGGCCGGGTGAGCACATGGTGAACCCAGTTATCGCTGTTCACCCAGGTGCCATAGTAACGGCCAGATGTCCGCTGCAACCCGGCCTGCAAAGACAGCAGGTGCCCCAGAGTTATCCGGTCCACGCCCTTGGTGGCGGAGGCGGGTACGCGGTCACCGAGCGTTTCAATAACCGGTTGATTGGTTCCCTCGAACACACCTTTTTCGATGCCGATACCCACCAGCGCGGCGAGTACTGTCTTGGAGAGAGATTTGATGTTGGTTGGCGTGTCGAGCCCGGCACTTTTCAAATCCAATGCCAGAACTTCCTGGCCCTCATGGACAACAATCAAGGAGTGAAGTCGCTCAAGGTTTGCAGCCTCTCTGGACACCTCTGTTTGCCAGTCGGCCGTCTCTGAGTGGCTTGGCGGGGTCACCAGGAGCAGCAGTGCGAAAAGCCAATATGAAAAGCGTTGCATAGTGTAAGGAGGCGCTAGCGTCTTCGTTTTGGTAAGTGGAACGTCGATCATATGACTACTGTACGTCAGCGCGCCGAGAGGAGGTCACGGCTTAATCAGATCTGTGGTGATTATCGGGTACGCGATGCAGATTTATGCGCCTCTAGGCGCAAACATGATGATCGCCATGCCGAGCAGGGCTACGCCGGATCCCACCAGATCCCAAACGGTTGGCCGGATACCATCAATAGCCCAAAGCCAGAGAATGGCCATGAAGATATACACACCGCCGTAGGCCGCATAAACCCGACCGGCGGCAGTAGGATGCAGGGAAAGTAACCAGGCAAATGCCGCCAGGCTCAGGGCCCCGGGTACGAGAAGCCAGATGCTCTTTCCCTCGCGAAGCCAGAGATAGGGTAGGTAGCAGCCAACGATTTCAGCCAGCGCGGTAACGAGAAACAGACCGATGGTTTTCAGTTCAGGCACGGGGATTTTCCTTTGTACCGATAAAAAGCCGTATTTATGACGCTTTGTGAACCAGTCTTTACGATTTACATGGGGATAGGAGAGTAATTACCGCGCACTTCTAAACCATAGGCCTGAAATTCGGTAATGCCGCAACCCGATCCAGCCATGCGCGAATCGCAGGGTAGGCTTCCAGCTCAAAACCACCCTCATCCGCGACGTGGGTGTATGCATAGAGTGAGATATCTGCAGTAGTGACCTTCTCACCCGCCAGGAATGGCGTCTCTGCCAGTTGTTGCTCCATCACCTGCAAGGCCTTGTGCCCGCCGGTTTGCTTGGCGGCATACTCGTCGGCTTTGTCTGCCGGCAGTCCCAGGTACTTGTTGATAAAGCGCGCGACGGCGATAAACGGCTCATGGCTGTATTGCTCGAAGAATTGCCATTGCAGAACGCGGGCCTGGGCGAGGCGGTCATTCGGGTACAGATCAGAGCCGAACGCGAGGTAGTTGATGATGGCGTTGGACTCTGACAGCGTCTCGCCACTATTTAGCTCCAGCAGAGGAAT
>NZ_DDOI01000143.1:33082-39509 GCF_002341575.1 Marinobacter sp. UBA2498
TGGCGTTGGACTCTGACAACGCCTCGCCACTATCCAGCTCCAGCAGAGGAATCTTGCCATTCGGGTTCTTTTTCAAAAAATCATCGGATTTTGTGTCGCCAGCCAGAATGTCGACATCAATCCACTGATGGTCGATGTTCAGCAGTTGGCAAACGAGCTGAACCTTGTAGCAGTTCCCGGATTGGGTATCGCCATAGATTTTCATGCAGTTTCCTTTGCTGGGAGAGCGCCGTTTTTCAGGCCGGGGCGTTCAGGGCTCCGATCCGGGCTGCTTGAGGTCTTTGGTGTAGACATGCGTTGTTTTGGATTGCGTATAACCAACCGCCGGATAAAAGCCATGAGACTCAAGGCGCGTTACATTAGAGCGTACCACCACCCGCGGGAGTCCCATAGAGCTGGACCAGTCTTCAGCAGACTGGACCAATAGCTGGCCGATACCAGCCCTCCGTGCGCGGGAGCCTACAACCAGGCCTGTAATTTCCGCGACAAACAGCTCGCTGAGGAACAGGCGCTTTTCCACTGCTATCCATCCAACGACCGAACCCCCGGAAAGGGCGACGAAAATCTGATGGCTAGGAGAGTTAGCGATTGCCTCGAGCCATGCTTTCGTTCGGAGCCTGCTGGCTGTGTAACCCCATTCGAGGACCAGAGCGTGAATGCCATCAAGATGATCAGCCCGCCCCGGTTCGATTGAAATGTCCATATTCAAACGCTAGTCCGGGAGGGTGTGCTATGGCGATTCATTCTTGGGATTTGCCTTTGACCCACCTGTCGCCCTCCTTGCGATATTCCTCTTTAACCGCCGCCCAGGCTACTTTGTGGGCCGTCTCTATCGCAGCTGGCTGTCCTTGCTGCCTCTGCGATTGATGCCGCCAGACTGGCTGCGCTCCTTTTCATGGGCCGACTGGCAGTCAATGCACAAACGAACACCGGGAATGGCCTTGCGCCGGGCCTCTGGAATTGGTGCTCCGCACTCATCACATTCCTCGGCACTTTCGCCTTTGGCCAACTGGCTGCGTGCGCGCTGGATTTCATCCTCAACGCTTGCGTCGATCTGTTCCTGAACCGCACCATCACGAGACCATCCGCCTGCCATGGGGCCCTCCGAAGTCTGGCTGACTGAAACCACTCAACGTTAGCATTGTAGCTCGGGTGCTCAAAGATGGCCGACGCTGATTTGGCTGATGCGAACGGTTAAAGCCTACCGGCTTCAGTCTCGCGCCCACCTCGAAGAACCAGATACAGCAAGGGCCCTGCGGAGACAAACACTGCTGTCAGAACGAAAAACGGAACCAGGTAACCCAATCCTTTGCCTCGACGTTTGGCATCCTGGTACATCCAGATGCAAGCCAATACCGCGAGAATGTAGAGATCGATAACAACCTGTGCGGTATCGGGGCTCGACATCAACTGGGCGCCGAATGCGAGGAGCGATTGCTCGGCGCCGGCCATCACCCAGAAGGTGAAGCCCATAAACAGGCAGAGAACGACGAGGGGGAGGGGGGATAGTCTCATAATCTTCCTTGATTTATTTGTTGCTGGAATTAAAGGTCTTCAGCGATGCGCTTGAGGGATTCGCCATCAAGAAAATCGGAGTCAATCTTTAGCAGCTTTGCATCTTTGCCGATCACAAAGAGGAAGGCTTTGTTCCCGTGGTCGGAGTAGGCGAGTGAATAGGAATCCTGCGTCCAGGTGGCGACATCTCTGCCGCTGACAAAATTCTCGTGCACGGCCCCGATCAACGTCTGGTCACAATCGGCTGCAGCTGTCTCAAAGAAAACAGCCTCGAAGAAAGTGGCCGCTGGGCAGCCGTATTCCAACGTTTCATCGTGGGTCATGTCTGCGAATGCCAGGAATCGTTTACCTAGCTCGTCGCCGTATCGGAAGATCAACATGTTCTGGCTGTCGCCAATATCGCCAACAGCGGCGAAACCTGCCGGAATGCTGAATCTCAAGTCCGAGTACAAAAGCTCGATTCGGTTACCGGCATGAACAGCAACGGACAAACTTAAAGCAACAGCGATCAATCCAATCTTGAACATCTCAAATTCCCTTTAGTGCCATGTGGATTTCAGAGCGGAAATTCTGGCTGACTTGCAGCTTGCAAATGTAATAAGTCTGACTGTTACCGGAAGCGATGTTTTTACCGATGCCAGCCACTTGTTTCACGATATAGGAGATTCCTGGCTTGCCGCCGCTCGGTCTGGGAACCAGGTCCATGGAAGCTGAGCACGATTGCGACTCGGTTACTGCGGTATAGACGACCTCAGCGGATCGTTCATTGACGGATTCAGGTGAGGCCGTGCCATCGCCCCAGAAAAAGTTGATGGCAGCGGAGACATACTCACGGTCACTGTGATCCATGATCCAATTCCTTTTGTTTACTGAGAGATAACGTCCTCCTGGACGCTTTGCACGTTAGCAAATGATCATTGCGAGAGCGAGTAAATCTACTGCGACCAAGTCACGTTCAAATTCGAAAAAATAGATCTGCTTCAGTTATTTGCGCCGGACTCATTTTTTATGCAGCTCCCTGTAGCGTTCCTCCAGTTCGGCACGAATGGCGCGGCGCTCCTTACCGTTGGCAAATCGCCGGATCTGATCATCGGTACGTGGAACCAGCTGCGGCACGGCGACGGCTTTACCGTTGTCATCAACCGCCACCATGGTAAAAAAGCAGCTGTTGCTATGGCGAACCAACTTGTCGCGGATGTTCTCGGTAACCACCTTGATGCCGATCTCCATGGAGGTACGGCCGGTGTAGTTCACGCTGGCCAGAAAGGTGACCAGCTCGCCAATTTGGATGGGTTGGAGGAACATCACCTGGTCGACGGACAGAGTAACGACATACGTCCCGGCGTAACGGCTGGCGCAGGCATAGGCGACTTCATCCAGGTACTTCAGCAGGGTGCCGCCGTGCACATTGCCAGAGAAATTGGCTTTGTCCGGCGTCATCAGGACGGTCATGCTCAGGCTTGTTGAATTGTTTTCCATGGCGCTTCTCTGTTGGTTTGCTGTCCAGTATAGGCGCCAGGGTGCTGGTGGTGGCAGTAGTTATTAATCGGCCTCGAAAGTCACCAGATCCACATCCGCTGCCTGGGTGCGTAACGGCACCAATGCCTGATAGGCAGGGGAATTGTGCCAATCGGTGGCGGAATCCGCATCCGGAAAGCGGATAACCACGGTATCGGTGTGCCGGTATTGCCCGCTCAGTGCCTTCGCCTGTTTACCCCGAAGCACCAGTTCTGCACCCCAGGGAACCAGCGTTTCCGGAACAAGGCTGCGGTATTCAGCCCATTTGTCCGGGTCTTTCACGGTGATGTTGCCGATCACGTAGGCTGTCATTAGCGGGCTCCGGTTATCGAGTGGGTGGTTCAGTCGGGTTGAGTCGGATGGTCACGAAAAATAGATCTGTCCCGGTTTCGCTTACCGCCCTAAGTCCAAAAATTTGCGAAAGCGCTTATTCAACTCCTCTTCGTCAAGCTGATGGTAAAGCCACTTTCTGGCCTCGGATGACTTCCGCTGAATTTCGATCTTTCCGGACCGGCATCCATTCCCTCGGCTTCCTGTGAGAAGGTCTGCGCGCCAGGGCCTGAGAACGTATCTCTGCTATGTAATCGGCAGCCTCGTCGTTGAACAAAAACCTGACAGGCAACGTCTTTTCCTCAAAGACTGCCAAGCACTTATCCGAAACCTGACCTCCACCCCGTATGGACAAAATGAAGTCGATCGTCGCCTAATAGATTTCAAACCGTTTGTCGAAAAGGTCCATCCTGTGGCGATATGCCGCTGTTTTCCAATGTTTCCAAGCTATATACACACCCAAGAAACCTATTACAGGTACAGCAAGCGCACTGAATAATTCGGTAACAGGCATTAGGTCCTCAAGAAACATTCAGGCAACCTTCCGTATAACGCCCGGCTCACGCGCCGTTTTGGAGCCGCGAAGCGGTGGAAAAGCGGTCGCTGTGCAGCCGATTGTTTTGTGACGGTATTAGTCAGATGACTGGAGACGCATTGGTTCATTCTCGATCGGAACTTTTTTCCTTGAGGAAAAAATATGGTAGCCACCAACATTCCAACTGATCGTGCACAGGACGTCTTCACAATTGTCGGCTTCATACTGAAAAACGCGCTTGACTTCACTATCCACGCCTCTAAAGCTGACAACTATCTGGCTATACATACCAGACAAGCCATTTTTTTCTAAATATTTATTGAAATTTTCTGCAATCGCTTTGGCTCCATGCTCATAGACTGAAAATTTTTGAGAATTTCCCTTTAGTCTTAATTGCTCTGCCATTTCTAATCTAAGCTCTTGTACTAAGATATCCTCCCTTGGGCCGAAACCCGTTCTATCACTAGTCTCGGACAGAGATCGAATATCGAAGGCAACAGGCACTGACAGTTCTAAATCCGGAACTTCAATGCGGAGAGTACCATCAACAAGTCGATGAACAATGTCACTAAGGCGTACAAAATATTTATAATTCGCGACAACAGATATACTCGCGTCTGTATCGCCAATTGGCAAGTCGAATAGCGTTGTACGGAATTTTTGTTTTTTTAAAGTCTCGCCGCTTTTGAGGGTAGCAATCACGTACTCATCTGAACCTTCGATGGAGATGAAGGAAGAAATGCTGCTATTAAACTCTTCAGAATTTATCAATTTTAGATCGCTTAGCTTTATGAAAAACACCAGACCGAGCACGAGCAAAAATAATGGAATCCACCTGTTAAATTTTCGAAAATAAGAAAATGCCATGCTTACTCCAAATAGGATTTATCAGCACCTTTCATCGTGGATTCTGACGAGGCACCTCGCGCCATCCCCACATAACGCGAAGCGCACCGGTGACCTTTTCGGAGCTAAGCGGAGAAAAGGGCATCCGTGTGACGCGTATTGTTAAAGCCCGACTTCCAGTTTGGTCTGGGACTTCAAGACTTTCACTGCATATTCGAGTAGGGCTATCGTACTGTTTAGTTCAGCATCTCCACCCAGGCTTATTTCAATCGACGAGGTTTCTTCAAAAAGTCCAGATTTCGGATTTTTTATCTTTAGGTCCGTACTGCCATGGTCTTTAATTTTAAGGTACGTGCGGCCCCCATGACCGCTGTCGCCGCCCATAAAGCCCGTAGTTCCAGCCGTAATAGACTGGATGTGCACACCGGTGAGGGTATAAGTGAACGTTTGAATTTCTGCTCCATCAATCGTGACCGAGCCAACTTCCGTATTCTCCATCTCATGAAGATCAAAGCCATTACCCATTTGATAGCTCCTTAGACTGATGTGCTTATAGCTTTAACGCCCGCCATCACCGGTGACAAAACCAGAGCGAAGCGGAGGTTTTGGCATCCGGTGCATGGCCTGGTTATGCAGCATGTAGCGGCTTGATCCGATCCACTTCTTCCTTGACCGACTGAGCGGCGGTCCAAAGATCAACAGATCGCTGCGCATTCAGCCAGAATTCCGGCGAATTACCAAACAAACGTGCAAGCCTAAGCGCCATTTCAGGGCTGACAGCACGACGCTCGCGCAGTAATTCATTAACTGACTGGCGAGAGACACCCAGAGACTCAGCCAACCCCGAAACAGTCAGGCCATAGTCCGGAAGAAAATCCTCCCTCAGCATTTCGCCAGGATGAGTCGGTTTGCGCTGCATACCGGCAGTATTAAGAATAGCCATAGTCATCCCCTCACTCAGTGGTAGTCACACACCTCGACTTCATACGCATCGCCATCTTCAAAACGAAAACAGATACGCCACTGATCATTTATTGAAATTGCATGCTGCCCCTGCCTGTCTCCCGACAGCGGGTGAAGGCGATTGCCAGGCGGCACTTTCAAATCCTCTAACTGTACGGCCAGATCCACGTATTCAAGTTTTCTAGCGGCTCTCGATGCAACATCCGCAGGAAATTTCTTTGACTTGCCCTTGGAGTAAAGTTCTTGGGTTCGTTTGTCAGCAAAGGATTTGATCATGAAACGAAGTGTATTGCGTCACGTGACGCTTGTCAATATGGCCTGAGAATTACTGCATAACGCTGAGCTTAGCGGCGCCACGACAGTGGCGTCCGGTGGACGGCCCTCGGGCCGGGAACGCACTACAGCGACTGGTTATACGTGAGTTTCCTTCGGAATCAGAGCCAATAGGTCAGTAACCCCAACGTCCGCACCTGCCTGTGATAATAGAGCGGAAACTTGCCCTCGATGATGAGCCTGATGGTTAAAAAAATGAAGGACAAGACTCGAATATCGCTTATTGGCCGGAATCCCTTTGGTGTTGTGGTAGCTGAGAACGAAATCCAGATCGCTTTGGGTTAACCCGTGCATATTCCGGCCCATCGTGACCGCCCATTCCGTTTGAACGTGACCGCCTGTTCCGGTTGATCGTGACCGCTCATTCCGTTTTATCGTGACCGATTT
>NZ_DDOI01000143.1:39728-41520 GCF_002341575.1 Marinobacter sp. UBA2498
AAGCGGGCCTGAGCCATGAGCGCATTGCCCGTGCCTGCGGACTCTCCAAGGGCGTGGTCGGCAAGTATGTCAGCCTGGCCACCGCGCAGGGCATCACCTGGCCGTTGCCGGAAGGCACGGACGAGGCACGACTGGAAGCCCAGCTCTTCCCGGCCAAGACACCCCCATCTCGATTTGCTGAGCCCGACTACTTCCAGGTCCACCAGGAACTCAAGACCAAGGGCGTCACCCTGCAATTGCTCTGGGCTGAGTACGTCGAACGCCACGGCGACAAGGCCCGCCGGTACAGTCAGTTCTGCCATCACTACCGGCTCTGGCGCGGCCGGCAGCGGCGCAGCATGCGCCAGGTCCACCGGGCCGGCGAGAAGATCTTTATCGACTACTGCGGTCCCACCGTGCCGGTGGTGGACCGCAGCACCGGCGAGATGCGTAAGGCCCAGGTCTTTGTGGCTGTGCTGGGCGCGTCCAGTTATACCTTCGCCGAGGCCACCTGGAGCCAGAGCCTGCCGGACTGGATCGCCTCCCACCAGCGGATGCTGGCGTTCTACGGTGGTGTGCCGGAACTGCTGGTTCCGGACAATCTCAAGGCAGCGGTCACCAAGGCAGACCGATACACGCCCCAGCTCAACGAGACCTACGCGGAACTGGCAACCCATTACCAGACGGCGGTCTTACCGGCCCGCCCCTACAAGCCCAAGGATAAGGCGAAGGCCGAAGCCGCTGTGCTGCTGGTTGAACGCTGGATCCTGGCCCGGTTGCGTCACCGAACGTTCTTCTCACTGGCCGAACTGAACTCGGCGATTGCAGACCTGCTACCGGCACTGAACCAGCGCCCGTTCCAGGGGCGCTCCGAGAGCCGCCAGAGCCTGTTCGAAGCGCTGGACCGACCTGCACTCAGGCCACTGCCGGCAACGTCCTACGTCTACGCCGAGTGGCGCAAGGCACGACCGGGCATCGACTACCACATCGAGATCGACAAACGCCTGTACAGCGTGCCTCACGCCCTGGTGGGTGTGAAGCTGGATGTTCGGGTGACCGATACGTCCGTTGAGGTCATGCACAAAGGACAACGGGTAGCCCTGCATCCTCGCCACGGCAAGAGCCGCTTCGTGACCCTGACCGAGCACATGCCCAAGTCCCATCAGGCCCATCAGAACTGGTCNNGACATCGGTCCCGCCACGCTCGACGTGGTACAGCGACAGCTTAAGGATCGCCCTCATCCGGAGCATGGCTACCGATCATGCCTGGGGCTGTTGAACCTGAGTCGACGTTACAGCCGTGACCGGTTGGAGCAGGCCTGTAGTCGAGCACTAGCTATCAACTCGGCCAGCTACCAGAGCATCAGCTCGATCCTGAAACAGGGGCTGGATCAGCTCCCGTTACCCCTGGCCGAGGAGGAGTCGGAACTGACAGAGCTGCCAGTACACACCAACGTTCGCGGCCCCCGCTACTACCACTGATCCCGGAGAAACTGATGTTGACTCAAAACACCCTCGACGCCCTGCGCCAACTCAAACTGACCGGCATGTGCGATGCCCTGGAACAGCAGCGGGCACAGCCCGACACCCACGACCTGGCGTTCGAGGAACGCCTGGCCTTACTGATCGACCGGGAGGTGCTGCACCGGGAAAACCGCCGCCTGGAACGGCTGCTGAAGGCGGCCCGGTTGCGGGTCTCGGCCTGCGTGGAAGACATCGATTACCGCCACCCGAGAGGGCTGGAGCGCTCCCGTATGGCGGGGCTGGCCAGCTGTGACTGGATCCGCCAGTCCCTGAACCTGTGCATCACCGG
>NZ_DDOI01000088.1:0-3275 GCF_002341575.1 Marinobacter sp. UBA2498
ATGTTTTCCACCCCGTGCGCTTGTACCCGGAAGTACTTTTCGTAAATCTGTTTGGTGAGCGAAAGCCCGTATTTCATGGCTTCGTTGTTGTAGCCCCAGGGGTCGTAGCCCAGGCTCCCGATGGGTTTGCGGATGCGGTTGATATGCTCCTCCAGTTCCGCGGGAACCAGTCGGGTTTTGAGAAACGATGCCAGGCTCATGATTTCCTTCCGATGAATACGCCTAATGTGTGGCTTTGCCCATTATTTAGCACCCGGTAATCGCTGGCGGCATTGGCGGTTTCGACGCACAGCATGGACTGCCAGGCCGTATCGGGAAAATCCGATAGCTTGGCCGCCTTGGCCGGACCGGGATTCCAGACCACAGTTGAGTCACTGCCAACGGCTGAGAGCTTGCGGCCAGTTCGGGGTGTCACGATGGTCAGGGTCTCGCCGCTCTCGTAGATCCGGTCAGTTTCGCCCTCGAAGTACACCGGCCCCTCCTGGTTGCGGTATTCCCAGTTATCCAGGGTGTCGATGTACTGGCTGTTGCCCAGGCCCAGTAATCGAGTGCGGGTGATGTCGCTGGTGGGCAGATAGGTATGGAGCGCCTGGGTAAAGGCGAGGGGATCGTTGCCCAGGTTTGTGGTGGTCAGCGCCAGCTGGCAGCCCCGGATGGAAAAGCTGAAAGTGAGCAGGGCGAGCGCATGGCCAACCCAGACATCACTGAAATCTTCATTGGCATCCAGGGACAGGCTGATTTCCACTTCGTGGGCGTTCTCCCGGACATCTTCCAGTTTCCAGAGCGCGGTACGGGCAAACCCGTGGGCTTGGTCGGTCTGGATGCGTTTCCGCACTTCCGGCGCGTTGCGGGCCGGATCGCCAAACCAGGGCCAGCACACGGGGATGCCGCCGCGGATGGCTCGACCGGGTTCGTACCGGGCCGCTGGGCTCATCCAGAGCCAGTCAGATTCATCCTGAGGTTTGAAGCTTGCCAGATGAGCGCCCTGAATAAACACAGTGGCCTGGAACAAAGGATGGTGGACCTCAAGAGCTTCCAGTTGCCCGATCGTTTTCCAGCGCGTGAAGGACCACTGGCCCGGCGAAAGTGAGAGCGGTGGCCTGTTACTGCTTTCTGACATGGTTAGCTACTGAGTGAAACCGGTTAAGTGTATTTGCCTACACAGAGAGTAAATTAAAACTGCCGCTCCGGCGAGAATTGCGCCTAAAATACGCTCAAATTTTGCGCGAGGCCCGCCGATGGAAACGCCGGTAATCACCCCGATCCATGATCCCCTTATCACCCCTTTGCATAGCGCCGAGGATGCGGTGGCAGGTAGTGATGTCCAGCTGATGGGCCTTGCGCCGGATCAACGTCAGGCCTTGTCTGAGGAATGGCTGGATGAGCTGGCTTCGGGGCTCAGCGAGCACGGCTGGATGTCGTTGGATGTGCGGTCCCGGATTGGGGACAACCTGCTGGCGGCACTGAAACAGGAAGTGCAGATTCTGGATCGTACCGATGCCATGAAAAAAGCCGGTATCGGGCGCGGTAATGATCTGGTGCGTGACCGTTCGGTACGCCGCGACAAGATCGCCTGGTTGCAGGGTATTACAGCGCCTCAGGCAGCATTGTTCGAATTCTTCGAGAGGATTCGCCAGGGTCTGAACCAGAGGCTGTTTCTGGGCCTGAAGCGGTTCGAGACCCATTACGCTACCTACCATTCCGGTGATTTCTACAAGCAGCACCTGGACAGTTTCAAGGGCAGGGCGTCCCGGGTGGTGAGCCTGGTGCTTTACCTCAACGAAGAGTGGCAGGCAGCCGACGGCGGCGCCCTTCAGGTGTTCAATCGCGATAACGACCATGAAGTGTGTGGAACCGTGTTGCCCGAGGCGGGGCGTATGGCGTTGTTCATGAGTGAGGAAATTCCCCACGAGGTTCTGCCGGCAAACCGCACCCGTTACAGTCTGGCCTGCTGGTTCCGTCAGGATGAGGTACCGCTGCCTTTGTAAGGCGGATCCAGACGGGCGTGCGGATTTGTCATTGTAGTGTGCAAACCCTTTTGCTAATATGCGCGCCGCTTTCAGGGAATTGTCCTGAAACGCCGTTATGGTGGCTCCATTGGTGCCTCCGCAACATGAAACCGTGAACCCGGTCAGGCCCGGAAGGGAGCAGCCGAAGCGGTGGAATTGTGTGCCGGGGTGTCGCTGATGGAGTCACCCCCAGTTTTCTCCCCTCTCCTGTTTTTATCCTTGTGATTATCCTTGATAGCCATGAACTTATGTGCGGCACTTGCGCGCGCGTTTCCGGAATCAAGTCTGCTTCTTCTGGATCTTCGTCCGTGCTAAGGTTAAACCCGTTTTTCACTGCAGTTGGCGGAACATGAGCTACCAGGTACTTGCCCGTAAATGGCGCCCACGCACTTTCGAGGATATGGTGGGCCAGGAACACGTGCTCCAGGCGTTAATTCACGCCCTGGAAAGCCAGCGTCTTCATCATGCTTATCTGTTCACGGGGACCCGTGGGGTAGGCAAGACCACCATTGGGCGTCTGCTTGCACGCTGCCTCAACTGCGAAACCGGCGTAACCCCGAACCCCTGTGGTGAATGCTCGAGCTGCCAGGAGATCCAGGAAGGCCGGTTTGTGGATCTGATTGAAATCGACGCCGCGTCCCGGACCGGCGTTGATGATATGCGTGAGCTGACGGATAACGTCCAGTATGCGCCCACGCGTGGCCGCTACAAGGTGTACCTCATTGACGAGGTGCACATGCTGACGAACCAATCGTTCAACGCTTTCCTGAAGACGCTTGAAGAACCGCCGGAACACGTCAAGTTCCTGCTGGCAACGACCGATCCCCAGAAACTGCCGGTCACAGTGCTCTCACGGTGCCTGCAGTTTAATCTCAAACGCATGACGCCGGAGCACATCGCAGGCCATCTGCGTCATGTACTGGGTGCCGAGGAAATTCCATTTGAGGAACCGGCCCTGTGGCTCCTGGCCCGGGCTGCGGACGGCAGTATGCGAGATGCCTTGAGCCTGACCGATCAGGCCATCGCCTTTGGCAACCAGAAGCTGTCCGCCAGTGATGTCAGTAATATGCTGGGGACCATTGATCAGCGCGATATTGAGCGCATTGTGAATGCACTCGTTGAAGGCGATGGCCCGGCCTTGCTGGCGGAAATCAGCCGGATTTCGGACTTTGCACCGGATTACAGTGTGATCCTCGCCGATCTGCTATCGCTCTTTCACCGGGTGACCATGGAACAGGTGGTTCCGGGCAGTGCCGATAACGCCCT
>NZ_DDOI01000088.1:3402-5478 GCF_002341575.1 Marinobacter sp. UBA2498
CAGCTTTTTTACCAGTCTGCGCTGATCGGGAGGAAAGACCTAACCATCACGCCGGATGCCCGGATGGGGTTCGAAATGACCCTGCTCCGGATGCTTGCGTTCCGCCCCGGGGCTGACCGGCGAGAGCCGCCGGCCATAAGCTCCGGTGGTCAGTCTGCCGCTTCCGAGCCACGGGATGAGCCCGACCCGGCGCCGACCCCACCGGTAGAACAAAAACAGCCGGAACCGCAGCCCGAACCCACGCCTGAGCCTGAACCCGAGATGCCGGCCGCTCCGCCCGTTGCGGATGAGGATGCATCGTGGCTGGCCAGTCTGGATGCCCAGGCCGAGGCGGCTGGAGAGTATGAAGAGAGCTACCCTTTAAGCGACGAAGCTCCAGTTACCCCAGAGCCAGCACCTGAAGTTGCCGCGGAGCCAGTTGAACGGCCGGCCCCGGCTCCGGAACCCGCGTTTGTGGAGCCCGATCCAGCGATAGAACCTGCAGTTGAGCAGGCGCCTGAGCCTGAGGGCGAATTCGTCTGGCACCGTGATTTTCGAAGTCTTGGCATTGTGGGCATGCCCGGTAATCTTGCCAGTCACGGCGCCATGTCCCGCGATGGCGATGTGATTACGCTGACCATTGATGAGGGGCACGCCCGGCTGTTGAACAGCAGGCACGAGGAAAAGATTCTGGCTGCCTTGAGAAACCGCTTTGGCGACTCCATTCAGTTACGTACGGAGCAGGGCGATCCCGGGCCGCACACCCCGGCGGCCTACGAGGAGCGCCAGCGAAAGGCGCGCCAGAAAGCGGCGGAGGCGTCCATTCACCAGGATCCGGTCGTAAAGTCTATTGTTGAACGATTCGAGGCGCGGGTAGTGGAAGACAGCATCCGGCCGGTAGAGACAAGCAGGAGATAAGCTATGATGAATAATATGGGCGACATGATGAAAAAAGCCCAGAAAATGCAGGAAGAGATGCAGAAGGCCCAAGAAGAAATCGCCAAGGCCGAAGTGACTGGCGAAGCCGGAGCCGGCCTGGTCAAAGTCACCATGAACGGCCGTCACGACGTTCGTAAAGTGGACATAGACTCCTCCCTGATGACTGAGGAAAAAGATATTCTGGAAGACCTTCTGGCCGCTGCGGTGAACGATGCAGTGCGGCGCGTCGAGGAAAACCAGAAAGAGAAAATGTCCGGTATGATGTCCGGCATGGGCCTGCCGCCCGGTTTCAAGATGCCGTTTTGAATTCCATCCTGCAGCCGTTCGAGGACCTTTCATGGCGTTCAGCCCCCTGGTTGATGAGCTTGTAGAATCCCTTCGTTGCCTGCCTGGTGTTGGCCAGAAAACGGCCCAGCGCATGGCCTTCCATTTGCTGGAGCGTGGCCGTTCCGGCGGCACCCGTCTTTCCGACGCATTGAGCCAGGCCATGAACGGTGTCCGGCGCTGCGAAAGCTGCCAGAACTTTGCCGACACTGAAATCTGCGGCATCTGTGACAATCCCCAGCGGCGTACCGGAACCCTGTGTGTGGTGGAAAGTCCCTCGGATCTTCTGGCCATTGAGCAGGCGGGTGACTATCGCGGCGGCTATTTCGTGCTGATGGGTCATCTCTCACCGATTGATGGCGTTGGACCGGAGGAAATCGGCATTGAACGTTTGCTGAAGCGGATCCGCGACGAAGGCGTGACTGAGCTGATTCTGGCTACCAACCCGACGGTGGAAGGTGAGGCTACGGCTCACTACATCGCCGATCGCCTTGATGGCCAGGGCATCCTGATAACCCGTCTGGCCCATGGCATACCGGTGGGTGGAGAGCTCGGTTACGTCGATGGCTTTACCCTGACTCACGCATTCCGCGGTCGCAAACCACTGTCCGATTGAATCTGACCGAATAAACCTACCAGGCACGTTTATGGATATTTCCGCCCAGGCCGCTGTGGCAGTTGACGTTCCCCCGGCTCCGACCAGGATTGACTGGATCCGGGAACCGCAAGCACTGGACAAATGGCTGGATCGGGCACCGGGCAAGCCCCTGGCGCTGGACACCGAATTTGAGCGGGTAAACACCTTTTACCCGATACCGGGGTTGGTTCAGTTGG
>NZ_DDOI01000088.1:5523-8465 GCF_002341575.1 Marinobacter sp. UBA2498
TTGGTTCAGTTGGGCCTCGACGGCGAGTTTTGCCTGGTGGACCCTTCCGTTGCCGAGCAGTCCGGACGATTTCGGGAAGTCCTGGCGGACCCGGACACTCCAAAGCTTCTTTACGCCATGAGCGAAGATCTGGAACTTTTTCGCCAGTGGCTGAATCTTCAACCTGCCGGTGTCATTGATCTTCAAATCGGGGCCGCAATGGCCGGAGCAGGGTTCTCCCTGGGTTACGCGAGGCTGGTGGAAACCCTGTTCGGTGAGACTCTGGACAAGTCCGCCACCCGCTCTGACTGGCTGGCGAGACCGCTGAGCGATGCCCAGCAACGCTACGCGATTGACGATATCCGTTTTCTGGAGCCGATGTACCAGTGGGTCAGTGCATTACTTCGCGATCGCGGTCTGGAAGCGGCTCTGGTTGAGGAATCGGCGCGCTTTGCCAATGAACTGGCAGGGCAGGAGGATCCCGACAACCATTACCTGAAACTGCGGGCCGGATGGACCCTCTCGGCTCAGCAACAGGGTGTTCTCAAGGAACTGGTGCGCTGGCGTGAGCTGGAGTGCCAGCGGCGGGACCGGCCAAGGAACCGTGTGCTGGCAGATGCACTGTTGATTGCGATCGCGGAAAGGCTGCCAGCGTCCCTGAAGGAACTTTCTAACATTCAGGGAGTACCATCCGGCGCAGTCCGTCGGTATGGCGATACCCTGATTGAACTTGTTAGCCGGGGATCGACCGCGGATAATTCGTCCCTTGAGAGGATTGCGCCACCGTTGTCCCGGGATCAGCAGGGATTCTTTAAACAGTTAAAGCGTCTTTTCAGGAATGCAGCAGAAGATGCTGATATTCCAATGGAATTGTTAGCGCCGAGAAAGCGTTTGGAAAAAGTTGTACAGCAACCGGACCTCGCGCAACACGATTTTTTCCAGGGCTGGCGGGCGCAGATTCTTGCTCCGGTTCGCGCTGATATTGAGGAATTACTGAAGTCATGAAAGAGCGGGAATTTGTCTCTGTTTTCCGGAGCAGCAAAAAGAAGGATACCTACCTTTTTGTTCGGCGCGGACAGAAGTGGGAGGAGCTTCCCGAGAGCCTCCGGGGTATTTTCGGTCAGCCGGTTCATTCCATGGATCTGGTCCTGACGCCCGACCGCAAGCTTGCGAGAACTACCGGAAAGCAGGTTCTGGAAGCCATTGGCGAGAAAGACTTTTTTCTGCAAATGCCGGAAGAGCAGGAAGGGTACGTGGTGGACTTCAAGCGCAAACTGGATCAGCGCAATCCATGATTGCCCAGGTGCCGTTCTGGCAACGCAAGCGCCTGCATGAGATGACGCCTGAAGAATGGGAGTCTCTTTGCGACGGTTGCGGAAAGTGCTGCCTGAACAAACTGGAAGACGAAGACACCGGCGAGGTCTACCACACCGATCTGGTGTGTCGTTATATGAACGAAGAAACCTGCCAGTGCTCCGTTTACGAAGAGCGGCTCCAGAAGGTGCCGGGTTGCACAGTGCTGACACCGGATACCGTCAGCGACTACCATTGGTTGCCGTATACCTGCGCCTACCGGACGTTGGCTGAAGACCGGCCACTGGCCGACTGGCATCCTCTTCGAAGTGGGGATCCGGGTTCGGTGCACGAGGCCGGCGTTTCGATCCGTCACAAGGTGATGTCAGAAGACCGCGTGCCGGAAGAAGACTGGGAAGAACACATCATTCACTGGATCCTGTAATGATTGATACTGATGCACAACTGGCCTACGGGATTTTCTGGGCCGCCTACGCTATAGCCTTTGTCGTGTTCTTTTACATGATGAAGAGCCTGATCCGTTTTCTACCTTTTTATGGAGTGCGGACCCTGATTCTCGCCGCCCTGGTGGCCTTGCTGCTCACGCCGGTTGAATCACCCGATCTGGCCGGTTGGTGGATTCCGGCCTGGCTGTTCGGCGGCTATGAAATGATTCTTGGCGACGCCGACGCTTCAGGTCGGGCCATGTTTAACCTGGGGCTCGCCGGCTTGGTCATGCTGCTGGTCTGGGTGTTGGATCTGGTTCGCTACCGTCTTGTTCGTAAATAGCGCGAAAAAGAAAAAAAGATAAGGATGGATGCCTTGAGAGAGATGACATCGAGATGGTTTGGGCTGGTTGCAATTTGCTTCGTGCTCAGTCTGCCAGCCGGGCTGAATGCCCAGGAGAGCGACGATGTTCAACTGCCGGAGCAGTCGGACGTCCGGATCATAGTCGACATCTCGGGCTCCATGAAAGACACCGATCCGGACAACCTGCGACAGCCCGCCGTGCGTCTGCTGGCCCGGCTGTTGCCAGAGGGGGCCTCCGCGGGTGTCTGGACCTTCGGGCAATATGTCAACATGCTGGTGCCGCACCGTGAGGTGACCAACGCATGGCGGGAAATTGCCATTCAGCGCTCAGCTCAGATTAACTCGGTCGCACTCAGAACAAACCTTGGCGCGGCGATTGAGACGGCAAGCGATGACTATTTCACGGACGGTGATCTGAGCCGGACCCACTTCATACTGCTGACCGACGGCAAGGTCGATATCTCCGACGATCCTGCAAAGAATACCGCAGAGGAAACTCGTATTCTGGATACGATTGTCGCTGATCTCATCGAAAGGGGCGCTACCTTTCACCCAGTAGCTCTCTCTGAGGCCGCCGATACCGACTTTTTGAAAGCGTTGGCGACAGACTCAGGCGGTCGTTTCCAGGTGGCGGATACAGCAGATGCGCTGAACCTGGCATTTCTTCAGGCATTGAATACCGCGGTTCCACAGGAGCAGATTCCCATTGAGGGCAATGGCTTTACCGTGGACGAGGGCGTTCGTGAGTTTACCGCCCTGATTTTCTGGGGCGAGTCTGAAACCTCTGCCACCCGGGAGCTTGCCCTCGTGCGCCCGGACGATCGGGTCGTTAATCTTTCGGAGTTTCCCGACAACGTCCG
>NZ_DDOI01000088.1:8567-9888 GCF_002341575.1 Marinobacter sp. UBA2498
CTCGGAGAGGGCAGCCGGGTTACGGTCGTTAGCGATCTGAGGATGGTGGTCAATCCTCTGCCTCCTTCATTCACATTGCAGGAGCCCCTCAAGCTCCGGGTCGGCTTTTTCGAAGAAGGGGAGAAAATCACTAATCCCGATTTTCTGGGTGTGATTGAGGTCAGCCTCAGTATCACCTCCGAGGATGGCAGAAGTGGAACCAAGGTATTGTCGGGAGAGCAGCCGCCGGAAGACGGCACCTACCGGGATACGGTAAGTCGTTTGCCAGCCGCGGGCCTCTACACCTTTGACGTGGTGGCCGATGGCCAGACCTTCAGCCGCAAGTTCAGCGCCACCGTCGGGTTTACGATGCCTGAAGGGGCTGAGCCCGCTGATCAGCCGGCTGAATCGCCGGAGCCGGAGGTGACAGAACCGGCACTCGACCCTGAGCAGTCTGAACCGGAGCCGGCGGTGTCTGAGCCGGAGCAATCCGGGCCGGAACCGGCGATTACATCGCCCATCGACGTAAGCGAGGTGGAGGAGCCAGAGACGCCAGCGGTCCAGGAGCCTGAATCGGCCCCTGAGGACCCGGAAGACGCGGAACCTGCTTTTGCCGTGCCTTTGTGGATGGTCGGCGCAGCCGGTGGTGGGCTGCTCGTCATTGGCGGTCTGGTCTGGTTTGCCATCCGTAAGCGTAAACAGGATCAGCAGGCGCAAGAGAAAGCAGCGTCAGAGCGCGAAACACTTGAGGATCTGCAGGAAGAGACCGAACCCGAACCAGAACCCGAGCCGGAGGCAGTCTCAGAGCCGGAAGAGGATGTCGAAGCCGAGGAAATCCCTGAGGTAACCGAGGAAGCATCTGAGGAGGACATGTCTGAGCTGGAGGCCGTCATTGATGAACATGAGGCCGCTCTGAAGTCGGAAGATGCCGCGCTTACGGAACCAGAAGTTGAACCGACCGACGAACTGGAAGAGGAAATCCCGGTAGCGGATACCCCGGTGGAGGAAGAGGCCGCGGAGTTAGACGATGATATTCCTGAGCTGGAGGATGTTGCCGATCCTTCCGACGCCGAAGCACCGGAAGATGATGACGAGGAAGAGTTCGGGCTGGAAGATTTCGATCTGTCCGAATTTGACGATTTACCCGATTATGATCAGGACGAGTCCGGATTACCCGAAGACGATCCGAAAAAAAAGCCTGATCAGAAAGACCAGAAAAAGTAACCAACAGGAACCAGAGCATGAAGTTTACCGGTACCGAGAAGTACGTAGCCACCGATGACCTGCAAATGGCCGTCAACGCAGCACTTGCGCTTCAGCGCCCGCTGTTGATCAAAGGCGA
>NZ_DDOI01000088.1:10059-11152 GCF_002341575.1 Marinobacter sp. UBA2498
CCACCAAGGCCCAGCAGGGCCTTTATGAATACGATGCGGTTTCCCGTCTGAGGGACTCCCAGCTGGGTGATGAAAAGGTCAAGGACATCGGCAACTACATCGTAAAAGGCAAGCTCTGGGAGGCCTTTGAGGCGGACGAGCAGGTGGTTCTGCTAATCGATGAGATCGACAAGGCGGATATCGAATTCCCCAATGACCTTCTGCTGGAACTCGACCGGATGGAGTTCTTTGTCTACGAGACCCAGAAGTTGGTTAAGGCAAAGAAACGCCCGATCGTGGTGATCACCAGTAACAACGAGAAGGAACTGCCGGATGCGTTCCTGCGTCGCTGTTTCTTCCACTACATCAGCTTCCCGGATCATGACACCATGCAGAATATCGTGGATGTGCATTTCCCGGGCCTGCAGCAGCAAATCGTTCGCGATGCCCTGGAAGTCTTCTTCGATGTGCGCAAGGTCCCGGGCCTGAAGAAGAAGCCGTCCACCTCGGAGCTGATTGACTGGCTGAAACTGCTGATGGCCGACGAGCTGTCGGCGAAAATGTTGCAGGAGAAAGATACCAGCTCGGCGTTGCCGCCTTTGTACGGTGCCCTGGTAAAGAACGAGCAGGACGTGCACCTGTTGCAAAAGCTCGCCTTCATGGCCCGTCGCCGCAGCTGATTCTCGGCAAGATCATTGGCAAGAGTCACGTTTTATGTTGATTGATTTTTTTCTTGAAGTCCGGCGCGCACGGGTGCCTGCCAGTCTGAGGGAGTTTCTGGACCTTCTGGAAGCCCTGCAGAAGCGGCTCGCCTTTGCGGACATGGAGGAATTCTATTACCTGTCCCGTCTTTGCCTGGTGAAGGACGAGCGCCACTTCGACAAGTTTGACCGTGCCTTCCAGGCCTATTTTGAAGGTATCGAGAATCTCGACGACCTGCTGGAAGCCCTGATTCCGGACGACTGGTTGCGGGCGGAATTCGAGAAGCACCTGTCGGAGGAAGAGAAGGCGAAGATCGATTCTCTGGGCGGCCTGGAGGAGCTGATCGAAACCTTCAAGAAACGGATGGAAGAGCAGGAGGAGCGCCACGCCGGCGGCAACAAATGGATCGGCA
>NZ_DDOI01000028.1:0-1624 GCF_002341575.1 Marinobacter sp. UBA2498
TGCGGATTTATTGGCGCTTACATTCCAAGGCCTCGCATGCTGCTGGCGTTATGTTCCAGATTCATACTAAACGGACGTTTCCCCAATGAAGAATGAAGCGCATATCGTCAGGCTGTTTTTTGCCAAGATGAAACCAGCGTTTTTCCAGCTAATTGAGGAAGAACGAAGACAGTTTATGGTCAGGGATCGGGCTAACCTTGATGCCTTGGGAATGAAGGCAATTTCTATGATCGATTGCAGCCAAAGCGATGACGAATGGGATTATATCGGTGTAGAAAGCTGGCCCTCGATGGAGGCAGTGAAGGAACGGGAAAAATATGAAAATGAGGAACTACAGATTTCCCGGTATGTTGAGTATAAGGTTCATCTAGGCGTTGAGCAGTCCTTCGAGGGATATGGCCAACCTCAGTGAATATAACTAGCCCCTCAAGCCCCTGTTGGCAACGCTAATAAACGAGGTCCCCTGAGAATTTCAGATGAAAGAGTTTCTGGAAAACCATCAATTTATCCTCGCGGAGGCTGCCATTATCGAAAGGCTCCGTCGAAGCGCAAAGGTAGAACTGGACGAGAGTTTGGTTCAGACCCCATTGATTTACAGCGACGAGGGTAGGGCGGAGCTGAAGAGCCTTTACCGGGAATATCTGGGCATTGCTGAGGCGAATAACCGGCCAATATTGCTTTGTACGCCTACCTGGCGGGCAAACAGGGAGAGAGTGCAAGCCTCAAATCAGCGACAGGGCATTAACGTTGACGCCGCAAAGTTCCTGCAAGAATTAGTTGTCGAAGAATCCAGGAAAGTGCCCGTTAAAATTGGTGGTCTGATTGGCTGTAAGAACGATTGCTATCTACCTGAGGAAGGCTTGTCACTGGATGAAGCAACCGAATTCCATAAATGGCAGATCGATCAGCTAGCAGACTCGGGTGTGGATTTCCTCATCGCAGTCACGTTGCCTTCAGTAGAGGAGGCCGCCGGAATTGCTCTTGCAATGGAAGCTACGGGATTACCTTACATCATAAGTTTTGTGATTGGTTCCGATGGTAACGTCCTGGATGGAACAGAGCTTCAGAAGGCAATCGAATATGTTGATGCCAAGACCACTAGTAAACCGCTTGGATATTTTGTTAACTGCTCCTACCCGTCATTTCTTGATCCGGATACGCTCTCTGAAAAATTATTTGAACGGCTGATTGGTATGCAGGCAAACGCCTCCTCCCTCAGCCATGACGAGCTGGAAGGTTCAGCAGAACTAAAATCCGAATCTGTTGAAGAGTGGGGAGCGCTCATGGCGCAGTTGAACAGAGATTTCGGATTGAAAATTCTTGGTGGTTGTTGTGGTACCGATGGCAAGCACCTTGAGTATCTGACGAAGAATATCACCTGACGCCTGAGAGTGATGGGATAGTGTGAGAATGCGCCAACTGTGGTGGTGATTTTTAGCCCCGTCTTATTCGCCCTGCGTTGCTGCTTGGTGAATATCCGGACTCGTCACGCCTCCGCCCGTTCCCGCCGAATCAACAGTGCCAATGCCAACGCCGCCAGTGATCCCATTACAGCGGCGAAAGTGATCCCGGTTGTCGTCAGGTTGGTGAAGGTTGCCATCACGCCCAGGCCGATCACCGGCAC
>NZ_DDOI01000028.1:1672-2163 GCF_002341575.1 Marinobacter sp. UBA2498
GAGATCGCGATATAGGCCACAACAAAGAAGGCGGACGTTACGGCGGCCTTCTCCGTAGCCGGGCTGGCTGAGGCGATGGCGCCCATGCCGGCCCGGAACGAAATACCCTGGCCCATGCCGGCAATCACGGCGCCGGTTATGAAGAGTGCGAGGGATTGGGTATAGATGCCCAGTGCTATAGGAATCACCCCGAGCATCAGAGACACGCAGCCCAGAGGAAGGCGCAGTCTGAGCGGCAGGGCGCCTTGCAGGAACTGGCCAATGGTCGAGGCGATGAAGATGCTGCCGGCCACAACGCCGATCAGCAACCGGTTGTCATAGCCCAGGACCTTGCCCATCATCGCCGGGGCGATGGAGGTGAAGAAGCCGCACATGGCGAAGCCGGCAAATCCGGCAATGGCGGCGGGAATGAACACGCCGCGAACTTCCGGTGGCACGCTCAGGCGCTGGATAGTCAGTTTTGGGCGAGCGGGTTTCGAGACGGTCTCCGG
>NZ_DDOI01000028.1:2263-2627 GCF_002341575.1 Marinobacter sp. UBA2498
CGGGTTTCGAGACGGTCTCCGGCGCTGCCCAGATGCAGCATACCGCCAACAGCGCCATGGCTGAGTGCACCAGAAAGGTCAGGTGCAGTGGCCAGGGCAGATACTCGGAGAGGGCGCCCGCAAGCATGGGCCCGAGGCCAAGCCCGCCCATGTTCGCCGCCGTGGCAAAGAAGGTTGCCTTATCCCGCCAGTGGGGCGGAGCCAATTCAAGCACGGCAACCGTGGCCGTGCCGGTAAAGATCCCCGCAGACAGACCGGACAGCACCCGGCCGGTGAGTATCATTCCCAGCCCATTGGCCTGCCAGAACACCAGGTCGCTGATGATGGAGCACGCTAGGCCCGCGAACAGCATTGGCCGGCGGCC
>NZ_DDOI01000028.1:2795-2944 GCF_002341575.1 Marinobacter sp. UBA2498
GCGGCGATCACACCAAAGGCATAGGCGGCAAAGATGATGGTGATCATCAGATCCGAAAAGCCGAACCTGTCCTGATAGATGGGGTAGAGCGGTGTCGGCATGGTGGTGCCGATCATGGTCACACTGAAGGTAAAGGCCGCGCCCAGGAA
>NZ_DDOI01000144.1:0-3053 GCF_002341575.1 Marinobacter sp. UBA2498
AGTTCGGCGAGGTGGGCATCGATGGCGCCATGCTGAAGACCGAAGGCGCCTTCATCAAGGAAATACCCGGCGGCTGCATGTGCTGTGTTGCCGGCCTGCCGATGCAGATAGGGCTCAACCAGCTGATTCACAAGGCAAAGCCCGATCGTCTGTTGATTGAGCCGACCGGGCTCGGTCACCCCTCTCAGATTCTGGACACCCTGACCAGCGAGCACTATCAGGATGTGCTCGCCATGGGCCCTGTAATCTGCCTGGTGGACCCCCGAAGGCTCGAAGAACCGAAGGTGCTCGGCAATGTGCAGTTCCGGGATCAGGTGGCTGCGGCGGATATTCTCGTTGCCAACAAGACTGATCTTTGCACCCCGGAGCAACTGACTCATTTTGATGAGTGGGCCGCACAACTGGAACCCGCCAAGCGGGCGATTCACCACACGCGGTTCGGGCATCTGGCACCGGGCTGGCTGGACGGCCAATCGGATGCCCTGCCGGTGACCGATCCGGAAGCTCACCATCACCACCATCATAAGACTGCATCGCCGGCCCCCGCTATTGATGACGAGCCCTGGCAACAGATTACCAATCAGGGACAGGGGCATTTCGGTGTTGGCTGGCGCATACATCCGGAACTGATACTCGATGAGAACGCATTGCTGGTGATGGCCATGGACTCAGCCTTTGTGCGCTTCAAGGCTGTCGTTCAGACCGTGGACGGCTGGCGGGCGATCAATGTGGTTGATGGAGCCCTGACCGTTATTCAGGGTGAACCGCAAGCCTACAGCCGGGCAGAGATCATAGCGTCCGATCAGATTGACGCCCGGGAACTCGATGCCCGCATGAGGGCGGCCGCGGGACTTGATCCGAGGTGAGGGCGTGAGTCTTTGTCCGGTGTGCGCGCAGGGCAGTCTCTCGGATTTCCGTGTAGTGAAGGTCCAGCGTTACCTTCGATGTGATGTCTGCGAGGCGACGGTGATGGATGCGTCCTGCCGGTTATCGCCTGAGCAGGAGCGGGAAATTTACCAACTGCATGATAATGACCCGTCTGATCCGGGGTACCGGACATTTCTCTCGAAACTGACAGAACCTCTGCTTGAGCGCCTGCCATCGGGCGCCAGCGGCCTGGATTTCGGCTGCGGCCCCGGCCCTGCACTGGCGCAGATGCTTGAGGCGGAAGGCATGGCAGTCAGTCTCTACGATCCCTATTTTTATCCCTCAGCAGTGGCTCTCGATCAGACCTACGATTTCATAACCTGTACCGAAGTGGTAGAGCATCTTTACGCCCCCGCTGGCGTTTTCAGGGAACTCGACCGGATGCTGAAGCCCGGTGGTTGGCTGGGTGTGATGACCTGCTTCCAGACCGACGATGACCGGTTCGACAACTGGCATTATCGCCGTGACCCGACCCATGTGGTCTTCTACCGGGAATTCACCTTCAAGCTGCTCGCCAACCGGTTTGGCTGGCACCTGGAAATACCGAGAAAGGATGTGGCTCTGTTCCGGAAGCCAGCCTAGGGGGCTTCCCTTGGGCACTCGGGCAGTGCAGGACACTGTTCCGCGGATGTGGTGCCTTCTTGTTTGAGCAATTCTGATTCACCGAAGCGGTCCGGTGTCAGTGCGGCGGCGCATCTCGCCGCCTGGGTCGCAATGTTTGTGCAGCCGCTCGCCTGCAGCGCGAAAGCGAGATTGTTCCAGCCTTCGGCGAATTTCGGAAAACGGCTCACCGCGCGCAAGAAATGCTCCTGTGCTTCGCCTTGGTGGCCCAACTGCCAGGCAAGGTTGCCTCTGGCCATAGTGGCCGTCGGTTGGTCCGGCCAGGTCGTCTCGGCTGTCTTATAGGCAATGCCGGCGGCTGTCGTTCGTCCGGTTGTTTCGAGGTCATGGGCGGATTGCAGAAAACGAAGCGGTGCTGCGGTAGCTGGAACCCGATCCGGCGGCAGAATAGTGACGGCCCAGTTGTCGGCCCGCCCCCAGGTATTTGTGAAAACCTCCAGATCGATCGCTTCACGCTTGCGGGTATCGGTGTGGAGTATCAGGTCTCGCTCGCCGGCGTCATAGCCGATGACAACCGCAAAGTGCCATTGGGGCCACCAGCCAAACCTCAGATTTTGCATAACCAGGACTGGATTGCCTGCTGCGATCTCGGTCAGGACACTTTCTAATCTACCGTCCAGCGGGTAAACCAACATGCCATGGGCGCGTGCGCCGGCGATCATTTCGACCTGAAGGGAGCCTTCCCGGCCCGGAATATAAACCAGCTCCTTGAGAATATCGGGATTGGATGAAAGGCCCTGGCTGTTCAGCATCATTGCCAGCGACGCAGGCCCGCACTGATACCTTTCCTGGGGGTAGAAAGGTACGTCGTCCAGCACAACCTTGTCGGGTAGCATGGCCTGGTGAGTTTCGGGCGCTGGCCATTTGGGAGCACTGGCGCAACCGGCCAGCAGGCTGACCAGTAACATCAGGATCAGCCTGCTGGATGTCGTCGCTTCTAGAGTGGGAAAAATGACAGCCACTGATCCCGCTATCGAATGCAGTTCACGAACGGGAAGACATTCGTAGCACAGAGCATATCGGTGATAATGAATACCAGCAGGAACAACACAATGATGCCGACCACATCCTGCCCTGCAGGGGCCTCGGCGAGCTGACGTTCAAAATCCGCCAGTTCCGCGGGCGTGAGGTTCTGGATGCGTTCCTTGACCTGGTCCTGGCTGACCCCAAGGTCTGCCAACTTGGCCTGCACATCCTGTCTGTCGAGCATGCTGATCAGCTCCTGCCGGTCCAGCTGAACCTGTTGTTGCCCGATCATTTCGCCGGTTCCAACCATGCCGGCGGTAGCGGTGGCCGACCAGACGGAACCAAGGGCCATCATCATGGCCATAAAAAAGGAAACGTACCTCAAGTGCTTGCGAATGCCTGACATGGGTCACTCCTGTTCGTTGGCTACTTCCGGTGTAGCGGTTTGTTAGTCATCTTGCACTAACCGGACGATAAAACAGTCGGTTGCGTTCCCTCAACATACGAATCGTTCAGGATTCACAAACCTGCAGCTTTCG
>NZ_DDOI01000144.1:3096-20059 GCF_002341575.1 Marinobacter sp. UBA2498
TCCGGCCAATGGAGTATAGCCGAGCGTGCGACCATTCGGCTGGCGAGGTCTGGGTACGCCTGGCGGATAACGTTGGCACCGAACTCTGCCAGGAACGCCGATTTCAGTTCTGCCCGGGCCTTCTGGGTGCCCGGTTCCTGGTAGGGCGCGGAGCAGAGCAGCAGGAAACCATCGTCCGGAACACGGCCATTATCCATGTTGCTCTTTATGATTCCGGCGGCCTGGCGGATGGGATGTGACAGGTCCGGGCTGTAAGGGCCGATGATCAGGGCTACGTTGGGTGCGTGCAGGAAATCGAATCCCCTGCCAAGGCAGATGACCCACTCCCGGTGCTCTATGTTCAGTTCCCGGTCAAAACGCCGAATCTCGTTCACGTGCCGGATATTGCCCTCAACCAGGGGCAGCAGATCACGCTGAACCGGTTCCGGCATATCCGGACAAAGGGAGGCGATTTCGGAGGCCATATCGGCAAGTCGCGTTACAGGAATGGTAGACAGATCCAGGGTTCGCTCCTGGCTACCGTGCAGAACCAGTGCATCCTCGTCGCTCTCGAAACCACATACCAGGGGATAGACCGTTCGGTGGCCGTTTCCGAACAGCTTTTCCACCTGGCTTCGGATCTGGAACGCATGGCGCATGGCGGCCTCACGGTCGCAGTCAAAGCCGGCGCAGCCCCGTTCCCGTGAACCTTTTGAATAGTGGTAGGTAATGATGATCAGCACCCGTCGTCCCTGGGTTACGGCTTGCTGGACCGTGTCTGCCAGCATGTCGCCAAGATAGGGCCAGCCCAGCTCAAAGATCCCGCCAAGGTTCCGGAACGGGTGAATGACACCAAGAGGCGTCTGGGTCACATAGGGCAGGTGGATGCGGCCATCCATGCACTTCATGGCAATGATCTGGGTATTGTGCTCTGCCAGGTAGCGCTGCCTGGCCAGATGGTTTTCCGGGCTGCAGAAGCTGGCCGAATGGGCTCGGCTGAGCTCCATCAGCCAGTCGATACGCTCTGCGATAGGGCGCGCATGCACGGGTGTTGTCATGGCTTTTGTCCTGTTCTGTTCAGAAGGTCGACAGGCCGGTCGCCTCCATAATCCGGTAGCGCCAATAGCGAAGTCTGGATTCATCGGCCCAACGCTCGTAGGGCAGGCTCATCACCGGATCGTCGCCAGGGCCTTTTTGCCATTGCTCGTCAAAGAATCGCCGGGCTCCGCTCGCAACCTGTGACTGCTCCACCACCGATACCCAGACATCTGTTTCGAGATTCAGATCGTCGAGATTGCGCCGGGTAAAATTGGCCGAACCCAGGAGCAGTTCTGTTGCGCCGTTTTCTCTGGCCAACATCAACAGTTTAGTGTGGCATTGCTCACCCAGGGTATTACACCAACGTACCGGAACGCCCGCGCGAACCAGTTCCATGGCGACCTGCCTGTTGGGAATGCCACTCTTCTGGTGGCCGAAGGCCTCGTTGTTGGCATCAAGCAGAACTCGCAGTGCAACGCCCCGTCTGGCGGCGTCGACCAGGGCTGTGACAATATCGCGATGTGAGAGATAAAACATGGCCATGTCCAGCTGATCACCGGCCGAGGCCTCTTGAATCATGGACAGAGCTTGATCCCGGATTTCCGATTCGGTCAGCACTGCCACCAGGGGGATTTCGGATTTTTGCGGTTCTCCAGTGACGTCGGGAGCGATGCTGATTCGCTCATCAATGGGCGTGGTGTCCGCTCCCGACATGGCGAGAACCGCCCGCTCGCTTTTCAGCAGATCAAAGACCGCCGGCCCCGTGAAGCTAAGCCCCAGGTTGCTATGCCGGCTGCTGCCGTCGTGGGGGTTGGCCGAGGTAACGATGGCCCTCAGGGAGCCTGCCTCATCCGCGACCATAAGCTTGCGATGGTTGGCCTTGAAGTTCAGTAGGGCGAGATAGCTTCGAAGGGTAACAGGCCTGGTGCCCAGGGCGTTGTCCAGCCAGCCTCCATCGGGGTTGTTGCCGAACCACTGACAACACAGCCGCCAGATTGAAGACCAGGTGGGATTACTGTCCCGTAGCGGCCGGAGTGCCGTCTCCACAACCGGAATGCCACCATCGCGCAGGGCTTGAAACCAGGGTGAGGTCGTGCCGCCATACATGGTGTTCAGGGGGTCGGAGATAACCGTAATGGATAGCTCCGGTTTCTCCGCTTTTCTCGCCAGCAGGGCTTCTGTGAGCTGTTGAGCCAGAGGCCGGTGGGCTACATCTTCCGGCTTGGTGCTGTTGAATAGAAACATGTCGATGAGAATGAACTCGTTGGCTTGTCCCACAAGCCGGAACACCTCGTCGAAGATTTCATGGTCTCGCTCCTCACGGCCGTCCTGATAGTGACGGGTGACGTCTGTCAGCAGGACGGGTTCCTCCAATGGCACCGCGGTTCCACGATAGCTGATGCCTGGCGGCAGTGGCTTTTGGGTGTGGTAAAGGCCGATGCCGGCCAGGGTGAGCAACAGCAGGAGAATCAGTAACTTCAGTGTCATGTGTGTATTTCCATCATCCCTGAGGTAAACGAAGGCATAACTATACGTGACCTCTCTCTCAGGTAAACAAACACTTACAAAAAACACCCCGGTCGTTGTATCGAAGTTCCGCCACGCTTTCTAAACTAGTCAGATCAACCATTTATAACAAAGTTGCCTGTGAACGCCATACTCTCTTTCATACCGCGCCTGTTCAGTCTGCGGGCCGTTATTCTCGTTCTGGCTGTTGTGTTTGCCCTCATGGGGGACCAGCTTGCCCTCGTTGGCTGGGCTGACCGTGCGCTATTCAGCATTCTAGGCGTGCCAGAGGGCGCGACCCCGGCCACGATTCTCCCGCAGGAGGCATTCGGGCCGGCTATGGCTGATCGGGGGCTTTCGGAACCACTCTGGTCCGACATGGCGGTGACCGCCGGGCTGGCAATTGCGGCACTGTATCTGGTGCTTGCAATTCCGGCGATGGGCGCGGCCGTTTCCCTGCCGGTCACTCTTTTGCTTGGTGGCTCGCTCGTGGTGATCCAGGCGGCTTTGATGTTCTACCGCAACGCCTGGGTGCCGTTTGGCGTGGTGCTCACGTTGCTGGTGGTCGGTTACGTGGTGATGCTGTTCTGGCTGCAGCCCCGCAAACACATCCGTGCACTGACAGATAATGTGCGGGATGCGCGGCTGAAGCTGGCCAAGGTATTTCTGCAGCAAGGTCATACAGACGAGGCCCTCGAAGCGCTGGATCGCTGCCCCGACTGTGAAAGCGAGATCGAGCTGCGCTACGACGTCGCCATCCAGCAGGAGCGCAAGCGCCAGTACGACAAGGCGGTCAGCACCTACCGCAGTATTCAGGAGCGAAAGAAAGGTTTTCGGGATACCGCCGCGAGGCTGTCGGCATTGGAAAAGCTCGCGCCGGATAATTCGTTGATGCAGGGAGGGAGTTTCGACAATACCCGCACCCTGTTGATGCCCGAGCCCACCGTTAGTCGCCCGACCCTCGGAAGGTACGAAATCGAGCGGGAGATTGGCCGAGGGGCCATGGGTGTGGTTTATCTGGGCAAGGATCCGAAGATTGCCCGTACCGTTGCCATCAAGACTCTCAGCTACCAGGCGTTTGATGATGGACAGCTTCAGGATCTCAAGGAGCGATTCTTCCGGGAGGCAGAAGCCGCTGGCCGCCTGAGCCACCCGGCTATCGTCACCGTGTATGACGTTGGCGAGGAGGCAGACCTCGCCTATATCGCCATGGACTATGCGAAAGGACGTCCGCTCAGTGAATTCGGCAGAACCGGACGGTTACTGCCCCTGCCCAGGGTTCTGGATATCGTTGCCCGCGTGGCGGACGCTCTGGCCTACGCTCACAGCCAGAAAATCGTCCACCGCGACATCAAGCCCGGGAATATCATCTTCAATCCTGACAATGGCGATATAAAGATCACCGATTTCGGCATTGCCAAGATCTCCGATGACTCGCGAACCCGCACCGGCGCGGTAATGGGCAGCCCATTGTACATGTCGCCGGAGCAGTTGAAGGGTCAGAAGGTAACCGGTGCCTCCGATATCTACAGCCTGGGCGTAACGCTTTATAAGCTGGTGAGCGGCGAAACGCCCTATCAGGGCGATACCCTGGCCAACCTGACCTACCAGATTCTTAACAAGCGCCCACGCAGCGTCCGCGAGTTCAACGCGGATCTGCCAAACGGGGTGGTCCGTCTGATCAACAAGGCTATCCAGCGCGAGCCGGACAAGCGCTTTGCCAGTGCCGCCACCATGGCCGAGGCCGTGCGTCGTCTGGCCGTTCGTGAGGCTGGCCAGGAGGTGTCGTCCTGATGCGATATCACGTTGCCGGCCAGAGTCATCGCGGGGCCGTCCGGGAATCAAACCAGGATGTGGTGGACTGGCGGATCAATGATGCGGGTGACCAGGCGTTGTTGGTGGTTGCTGACGGTATGGGCGGTCACCAGGGAGGCGAGGTTGCCAGTCGCCTTGCGGTTGATGCCATCATCGAATCCCTTGAGCCTGAAATCGCCGATGCCTCGAGCGGCACCACGGATGCGGATATCCGGGGAAAACTGGATCGGGCCTTCAGGTTGGCCAATGAGCGCATAGTGAGCCGCCGTTCCGGGGATCCAAGACTTGAAAAAATGGGCACGACACTGGTGGTGGCCTGGTTGAGTGGCAATCAGGCGCATATTGCTCACATTGGCGATTCCCGGTGCTACAGCCTGCGTGGCAGCCAGGCGCTGTGTCTCACGCGGGACGATACCGTGGTCCAGAACATGCTGGAAGACGGCAGCATTACCAGGGCCGACGTGCCCAATGTGCCGTTCCGGAATGTCCTGACCAGGGCCGTGGGAACAGTGGAGCAGGCGGCCCCCAGTTATCGGCGTGAAACGCTTGATGAAGGAGATGTGCTGCTGCTGTGTTCCGATGGGTTAACTGATTCGGTTCCGGAATACCGGTGGCTTGAAATCCATAAGGAAAGTGACGGCATGGAGCGCACGGTTCAGGCAATGATTGATGCCGGCCTGGCAAACGAGGCCGGTGACAATGTGTCTGTGGTATTACTGACGTTGGAGTATTGAGGAAACTGACATGGCTTCGCTTTCGCAACTGGTGGATAACGTTGTTGTTAACACCTTTGAACTCGGGCAACCGGAAACGCGCATCGGTCGGCGCCCGGACAACGATATCCAGATTGATGAAATTTCTGTGAGCGGCCAGCACGCCCTGATAGAAGCGGTGCCCAATGCCTATCTGGAAGGTACGGTGGATTACTACATTACCGACAGCAACAGCACCAATGGCACTTTTGTGAACGAATTGCGGGTTGCTGACCGCCAGCGTCTCAACAGCAACGACATGGTGCGCATTGGCTGGAATGAGTTCCGTTTCATCGATGAAGAAGAGCAGGCAATGGAAAAAACCGCCTATATCCTCGACTGACCGTGACGGTTGGCCCGCGAATTACCGGAGCCGATCCTGAACAAATCTGCTGAAACGGGAAAGCAGCGAGGACGCATCCGGTGCTGGCTTCACGCCCGCGACCAGGGCCTCCGCATCAAGCCCCTCCCGTGTCAGGTCGGGCGCCTGGACCTTCAGGTAAGCGCTCATAATGGCGTCCGTGAACTCCGGATGGAACTGCAGGCCCCAGGCGCAGGGACCAATTCTGAAAGCCTGATGAGGCTCGAACTGGTTGCGTCCCAGCAACACCGCGCCTTCAGGCAGGCGCAGCACGGACTGCCGGTGTGTCAGCTGGGCCGGAAAGGTTTCCGGCAGCTCCCGGAACAGGTCATCCGAGGCGGCTTCGGGGAGCAGTTCGACGTCGTGTGTGCCGGTTTCCCGACCGTCCGGATGGTAACCTGCTTCCCCGCCCAATGCATGGGCCAGCAACTGGTGGCCATAGCAGACGCCGAGCACAGGAATTTCCCTTCTGACCGCTTTTGCCAGCCAACGCCCCGCGTTCTCACTCCATTCGGCCCGGTCGCTGACCATGGCAGGAGAGCCTGTCACCACGATGCCATCCCAGTCCTCCGGGTTGCCCGGCAGTTCGCCGGCCTCAGCGTTGGCTACGGTGATCTCCAGCTCGTCTGACAACCCGCGCAGGAACCACTGGTCAAAATCGCCAAACCTTGCCCGAATGTCCGGGTAGGTCGTGCCTGTTTTCAGCACCACCACACGCGCTTTGCGGTTTGTGGGAGCGTTCTGTTGCATGGTGTTATCTTCCTGCAAGGCCGGAGGCCTGGTTGTTTACTGGTCTGGCAGCTCGGCGTTGTGGAACACGTTCTGCACGTCGTCCAGTTCGTTCAGCATGTCCAGGAATTTCTCGAACATGGGGATGTCGTCACCTTCCACCAGCGTCGTGGTTTTGGGCAGGAACTGGATTTCATCCACTTCAAAATCGATGTCTTCAATGGCATCCACCAGCGCCTGGCGGGCCTTGGCGTATTCGGTGTTCGGTGTGAACACGGTAATCAGGCCGTCTTCATTCTCGATGTCGGTAACATCGACATCCGCTTCCATCAGCGCCTCGAGTACGGCCTCTTCATCCTCGCCCTTGAACGCAAAAATAGCGCTGTGGTCGAACATGTGAGACACGGCTCCGGGCGTGCCGATCTTGCACTTGGTCTTGGTGAAGGCCAGGCGCACGTCGCCAAAGGTGCGGTTCGGGTTATCGGTCAGGCAGTCCACGATCACCATGCAGTTGCCCGGTCCGTAGCCTTCGTAGCGAGCTGCAGCATAGTCTTCGCCGGCGCCACCCTTGGCCTTGTCGATGGCCTTTTCGATGACGTGCGAAGGCACCTGGTCTTTCTTGGCCCGCTCGATCAGTCCGCGCAGGGACAGGTTGGCCTGGGGATCGGGGCCTCCGGACTTGGCGCTCATGTAAATCTCGCGGCCGTACTTGCTGTAGACCTTGGTTTTTGCCGCAGCCGTCTTGGCCATGGATTCTTTGCGGTTCTGGTAGGCTCTGCCCATCTGCGCTGCCTCTTGGTTCTCTGGAAAAGGCCGGATTTTACTCAACATTGCCGGTTTGGGACAGGCTTATTTGGCCCCTGTTCCGGGATGGTTTTCACGATCCGCCAATACCAAGGTGCCAGCAGGACAGCACTTTTGATGCACAGACCTATAGGCAAGCCACTGCTAGCGTGAGAGGACAACTGGCAGGCGTCGGGGAACAGAATGCAAAGACAAAGCGCAACGCAGACAATGGTTCGGATGCTGTTTCTGTGCCTGGTCTTTTCATGCTCGTTGGCGAGTGCCGGGGGTAACGAGAACGGCGATCAGGACCAGGTGGCACGGGACATGATCCGGGTTCTCAACGCTTATGTCGTCTACAAGATGGGGCAATATGAATCGGCCTTCGAGCAGTATCTGGAGCTGGCAGAGGAGGGCAGCCGCCAGGGCATGCTGAATGTGGCCAACATGTATGCCCAGGGGCAGGGCGTTGAACAAAACCAGGAGAAAGCCTTCCAGTGGTACCTGCGGGCAGCCGACAGTGGTGATTCCATCAGTATGGTCGAAGTGGCCATGGCCTATGAAGAGGGCAGGGGAACGGTCCTGGATAAAGACGAAGCACTCAGTTGGTATCGCCGAGCTGCGGAAGCGGGAAACAGTGATGCCCGCTGGCGGCTGGGCAAAAGCCTTTTTGACGAAGGCCGCATGGCTGAAGGCTTGTGTCTGATCCGGCTGGCGGCAGTTGACGGCGGCCAGCCCTCAGCACAGCAGTTCCTGTCAGCGCTGGGGCCGAGTGCCGGACCGGAGAATAAATTGCCCCGGTCTCGGTGCTCGCCTTCCGGCAGTTAAACGTAATCGACCGGGCGCCGGTAGTTTTCCTGGGTCATCAGGTCGATGCCGCACTCCATATCGCTGACCCAGTTCAGAAAGCGATCGACCATCACCGGTCCTTCGAAGCGTTTGCCGTGCTGGGGCACAATCATCGAAACATCCATGTCGCGGACCATATTCGCCCAGAGTTGGCAAACCTTCCGGGAGGCAATGTAGCGCCGATGGAAGCCGATCATGCTCGGTATGTGCTTGTCGAAGTCCTTCACAGGCAGGTGATCGTCTTCGCCCCCCATGGAGGCGCCCAGGTCGCCCGAGAACAGAATCTTCGAGACCGGGTCATAGAACTGCAGGTTGCCGACCGAATGCATGAAGTGGGCTGGCAGACATTGCAGATAGGATTCCCCGAATTTCACATTGGCGCCGGCATCCGGAACGCTAACGATGCGGTCGTACACGCTGCCGCTGAGCTGGTTGGTCACGTAGCTGGAAACCAGGTGCGGAAGGAACCGGGCCCAGAGTTTCGAAGTTACGATCTTCGCGCGGGTATGAACGATCCAGCGGTCGATGGCACCGATGATGTCCGGGTCCTGGTGAGAGGCGAACACGTAATCCATGTCGCGGATGTTCATGTAGCGTGATGCCGCCACCGACAGCGGGGTGTAGGTGAGGTCACCACCCGGGTCGATCAGTGCTTCATGTTTACCGTCGACAATCAGGAACTGGTTGGACTGGACGCCCTCTCCGGTTACCAGGGAATCGAACATCAGGCATTTGTGGTGTCCGTTATCGAACAGGACAATGGGTTCGGCTGCCATTTCGGTCTCCCGCAAAATACAGTTTGATCCGGCCGGAATGGCCGGATATTGCAAGCTGCGCGGAGATTACAAAATTGACAAAAGCCAACTCTTGCCTCAGGTCAATTCTCTGATATTCCTCAAGTAACGATTTGTTGTTGCCGGCTCTCAGGCCAGCTGTGGTACCCGTTTGATCCCGCGGCGAATGCCCTGTTCAAGAGCGCTGCTGACGACCTTCCCGGTGAACGGTACGATGTCTTCGAAGGTGATGGTGTAGTTCACCCGGGTGTGGCCTTCCGGTGTGTCCTCAAAACGGATTCTTCCCAGATGGTTGCGGATCGGGCTCATGCTGGTGATGGTGTATTCGATCAATGAATCCGGCTCGAAGCTGGTCACCGTTTCTTCCAGGCCGACCGGCCCGATGCCAATCTTGCGAACGGAGCCGATGCCGTTGGGATCAGCCTGATCGCTGTCCTTGATTCGTTTGACCGGTGCTCCCAGCAGTTTTCCGAAACGGTAGTGGTCGGCGAACAGGGCGAAAACCCGTCGTCGGGGTACGTCAAAGGTTTCGTCAATTTCAATGGTGTACATGGCCATGGGCTCACTCTTTTTGTCATTCGATGCCCCCAGCCTAACCCCTTGGCTCCTACAACAAAAGTCGTAGAAGGCGGCAGGTTTCAATCTGGCCCGGGTTGACCGTTCAGTGTCGTGCGGTATGCCGGTAGTCCCGGGGTGACTGACCCATTACCTTTTTGAAAAGCCGCGAAAAATAGTAAGCATCGTCATAGCCCAGGCGTCGGCTTATGTCTGCGAAGCTCAGGCTGCTGGTATCCAGCATCTGGCAGGCGCGTTCCACCTTCAGGTGCAGGAAGTGCTGGATCGGGGAGGTGCCGGTCTGTTCCCGATAGCGGGTGGCAAAATGAGCCGGTGAGAGGCCGGCAAGATCGGCCAGTTGCTCCAGGCTGATACGCTCATCCAGATGCTCCCGCATATAGTTGTGAATGGTTTCCAGTTCGGCCTGCCACTCGTGCCCGGTTTCGTCGGCGTTGATCGGAACCGCAGCCAACAGTTGCCGAAGCCGGTTGGCAGCGTGGATCAGGCCGCGGGCCCGGAAACCGGTCTGTCGCACCGATAGCAGGCCATTGAAGTCAACCAGAAGCCGGGGTTGCCGGCCCAAATGACGAATCCGGGTCGGGCCGTCGAACCCCATGTAGTGTTGAAAATCCGCTGCCAGTGGTCCGGTGTAGTGCACCCAGTGAATGGTCCAGGGATTGTCCGGATCGGCGGTATACCGATGGTTGGCACCGGCCGGCAAAAGCAGCAGATCGCCAGCCTCCACCGTGTACGGCTCTCCGCCTACGTTCAGGAACGCACGGCCTTCCGTGCAGTAGATCAAAAGATTGTCGTGATGGTGTTCCCGATGCATGTGATGGCCGACGGCGCGCCGGTAGTGGCCGAACGCCAGCGGATAGAGATCCCGGGTAAGTGGATGGCTCGCGAGTAGTCGAATGATCGGCTCAGGCACCACGTAGCGAATGCTGTCTTTGGGCACCGGCCACTGTGAGGTTTGGGTCATTTCTGGTCTTGTTTGTTTGAGCTTTATCGAAAGATAGTCCATTACGGGCGAAATTTAGTCAATCACCCATTGGTCAATCCCGTGCTAGCCTTTGGGTAAACGTGGCAAGGAACCATCAGGTTCCGGCCGGCTTCCCGCACAACAACAAACAGGGACATCAACATGAAAAATGTACCGCTGTATATTGCAGGTGAATTCATCCAGAGCCAGACCAAGGACTGGATTGAAGTTACCAACCCCGCCACCAACGAAGTGATCGCCAAGGCTCCGAACACGACTCATGCGGAAATGGAGCAGGCCATCAAGTATGCCGGTGAAGTATTCAAGACCTGGAAGGAAGTGCCGGTTTCCGAGCGCGCCCGGGTTATGCTCCGCTATCAGGCACTTCTGAAAAAACATCATGACGAGATTGCTGAAATCCTTTCGCAGGAAACCGGCAAAACGTTCGAAGACGCCAAAGGGGATGTCTGGCGCGGTATTGAAGTAGTTGAGCACGCTGGAAACGTCGCTTCTCTGATGATGGGCGAGACGGTTGAGAACGTTGCCCGTGAAGTGGATACCCACTCCTGGATCCAGCCGCTGGGTGTGTGCGCCGGTATTACGCCGTTCAACTTCCCGGCCATGATCCCGCTGTGGATGTTCCCAATGGCGATTGCCTGCGGTAACACCTTTATCCTCAAGCCTTCCGAGCAGGATCCGTTGACACCCATGCGCCTTGCCGAGCTGTTTGAAGAAGCCGGTGCGCCCAAGGGCGTTCTGCAGGTGGTTCACGGTGGCAAGGAGCAGGTTGACGTACTGCTGACTGATCCCGCCATCAAGGCCGTTTCTTTCGTAGGTTCTGTGCCTGTTGGCCGTTACATCTACGAGACCGGCACCCGCAACATGAAACGTGTACAGAGTTTCGCCGGTGCCAAGAACCATATGGTGATCCTGCCGGACGCTGACAAACAGCAAGTGATCAATGCCCTGGTTGGCGCCTCGGTTGGTGCTGCCGGCCAGCGCTGCATGGCAATTTCGGTCGCGGTCTTTGTGGGCGAAGCCCAGCAGTGGATTCCGGAGCTGAAAGAAGCCATGGCGAAAGTTCGTCCAGGCGCGTGGAACGATTCCGGTGCCAGCTATGGCCCGATCATCTCCGCGAAAGCGAAAGACCGTATCGAGTCTCTGATCGCGACCGGTGAAGCGCAGGGCGCTAACCTTCTGCTGGATGGTCGCGGCTGCACCGTAGACGGACTGCCCGATGGCAACTGGGTTGGCCCGACTCTGTTCTCCGGTGTTACCACCGAGATGGATATCTACAACGAGGAAATCTTCGGTCCCGTGCTCTCCTGCATGGAAACCGACACCCTCGGTGATGCCATCGAGCTGGTAAATAACAGCCCGTACGGCAACGGCGTCTCCATCTTTACCAGTTCCGGTGGTGCCGCGCGTCGCTTCCAGCATGAGATCGACGTAGGCCAGGTGGGCGTGAACATCCCCATTCCTGTGCCCCTGCCGTTCTTCTCGTTCACCGGCTGGAAGGGTTCCTTCTACGGTGACCAGCATGCCTACGGCAAGCAGGCGGTTCGCTTCTACACCGAAACCAAAACGGTTACCTCCCGCTGGTTCTCCAGTGAAGCGACCAGCTCGGAAGCCAACTTCTCTATCCAGTTGCGTTAATTGCGTTGAAGGTGGGGTATTTGGGCCGGAACCTGTTTCCGGCCCCTTGTTTTCCCCGCTCAATGCCAAGCCCTTTCTATCTGGAGCGTAACGATGGACTTTAACCTCACCGAAGATCAGCTGGCGTTTCGCGAGGCCGCGCGAGCGTTCGCGGAAAAATCCATGGCGCCCCACGCTGCGAAGTGGGACAGCGAGCATATTTTCCCGGTCGATGTGATGAAGGAAGCCGGCGAAATGGGCTTCATGGGTATGTACACGCCCGAAGCGCTTGGCGGCATGGGGCTGTCCCGGCTGGACACCTCGGTCATCGTGGAAGAGCTCGCTGCTGCGTGCCCTTCAACCGCCGCGTTTATCACCATCCACAACATGGCCACCTGGATGGTCGCCAGCTTTGCGTCGGATGATCTCAAGCAGGAAATCGTGCCTAAACTCGCCAGCGGCGAATGGCTCGCCTCCTACTGCCTGACCGAGCCGGGTGCCGGCTCAGACGCGGCCAGTCTTCGCACCAAGGCCGTGCGCGATGGCGACAGCTACGTAATCAACGGCAGTAAAGTATTCATTTCCGGCGCTGGGGCCACCGATATTCTGGTCTTGATGGCCCGAACCGGAGCGCCGGATTCCGGCTATAAAGGCATTTCCACCTTCGTGATTCCCGCAGATGCCGACGGCATTTCCTACGGCAAGAACGAAGAAAAAATGGGCTGGCACAGTCAGCCTACCAGGATGATCAGCCTGGAGAATGTCCGCATTCCGGCCAGCAACCGAGTTGGTGACGAGGGCGACGGGTTTGCCATCGCCATGAAGGGGCTCGATGGCGGGCGTCTGAATATCGCCACCTGTTCCCTTGGTGGTGCCCAGGCGGCTCTTCTGCGTGCCCGTAACTACATGCACGAGCGGGAACAGTTCGGTAAGCCGCTGGCGGCTTTCCAGGCTCTGCAGTTCAAGCTGGCTGACATGGCCACCAACCTGGTTGCCGCGAGGCAGATGGTTCGTCTGGGCGCGTTCAAGCTTGATAACGCCGATCCGGAAGCGACACTGCATTGTGCCATGGCCAAACGGTTCGCCACCGATGCCTGTTTCGAAGTGGTCAATGAGGCCCTGCAGCTTCACGGCGGTTATGGCTACATTCGTGAATACCCGCTTGAGCGCTATCTGCGTGACCTGCGTGTGCACCAGATCCTGGAAGGCACCAACGAAATCATGCGTCTGATTGTTGCCCGTCGCCTGCTCGATGACGGCGTGGCTGAGGCAATTCAATAAGCATAGAAATGGGGTCTGATGACATCGTCATCCGACCCCATTTTCAGTATGAGGAATAGCAAATGAGTGACCTGATTCAGCTCGAAAAACGCGGACATATCGCGGTACTGACCATCAACAATCCACCGGCCAACACCTGGACGAAGGATTCCCTCATTGCCCTGACGAACATCGTCAAGGAACTGAACGAAGACCGGGACATCTTTGCCCTGGTAATGACCGGGCAGGGCGAGAAGTTCTATTCTGCCGGCGCCGATCTGAAAACCTTCGCCGATGGCGACAAGGCCCGGGCGAACGAGATGGGCCAGCTTTTTGGCGAGGCCTTCTCCACGCTGCAGCGGTTCCGCGGTGTTTCTATCGCGGCGGTGAACGGTTACGCCATGGGTGGCGGCCTGGAGTGCGCCATGGCCTGTGACATCCGCATTGCCGAAGAGCATGCCCAGATGGCACTGCCCGAAGCAGGCGTTGGCCTTTTGCCCTGTGCCGGCGGCACCCAGAACCTGCCCTGGCTGGTGGGTGAGGGCTGGGCCAAGCGGATGATTCTGTGCGGTGAGAGGGTAAAGGCCGATACGGCACTGCGAATCGGCCTGGTTGAGGAAGTGGTGCCGAGCGGACAGAGCCTTGATAAGGCGCTGGAGCTGGCGGAAATGGCGTGCCAGCAGAGCCCGTCGTCAACGGCTCGTTGCAAGACCCTGGTGATGAGCGCCCGCGATGGCCGCAGCCACGACGACGGCTGGCGCATGGAGCGGGAACTGTTTGTTGAGCTGTTCTCTACCGAAGACCAGAAAGAAGGCGTAAACGCGTTTCTCGAAAAGCGCAAGCCGGAATGGAAAAACCGCTGAAGCCGGCTTTGAAGGCTGTCTCAAGGACCTGTTATGAGTGATCAACCCATTATCTTCGAAGAATGGAAGACGGGCGATGGCGCGCTGATCGCCGTGGCCCGGCTGAATACGCCCAAAGCGCTGAACTCGCTGTCTCTGGAAATGATCCGGTTGCTGACTCCGCAACTGAAGCGTTGGGCGGAGGACCCCGTAATCCAGGCCGTCTGGCTGGAATCCGAGGGCGACAAGGCGTTCTGTGCCGGTGGCGACATCGTTGCCCTGTATCGCAGCATGACCGAGCCACAGGGTGCCAGTGAGGGTGAGGCATTCTTCACCGAGGAATATGAGCTGGATTACCTGATCCATACCTTCCCGAAACCGCTCGTTTGCTGGGGACACGGCATCGTAATGGGTGGCGGTATGGGCATTATGGAGGGCGCGTCTCACCGGGTGGTGACAGAAGGATCGAAGCTTGCCATGCCCGAGATCACCATCGGCCTCTACCCCGATGTTGCGGCGGGCTGGTTCCTGAACCGCACCCCCGGGCGCACCGGCTTGTTCCTGGGGCTGACCGGTGCTCGCCTGAACGGCGCTGACGCAATCTTCACTGGCCTTGCCGACCGCTTCATCCGGCATGATCTGAAGGCCGATGTTGTTGCCGAGCTGTGCAAGCGTAACTGGCAGGGCGAAGATGCTCATGCAGTGGTCGGTAGTGTGTTGCGTCAATACGAGCGTGAGAGCGCCGACGCCATGCCGGAGTCACCGGTTCGCACTCATTTCGATGAGATCAATCGGGTTACCGATGCTGACTCCCTGGAAGCGACCGTTAACCAATTGAAAGAACTGTCTGGTGGCGACGGCTGGGTGGCGAAAGCGACCCGCTCCCTGGCTGGTGCGTCACCCACATCCCTGGCTTTGGTCTGGCGGCACCTGCACGGCTGCAAACACGACAGCCTGAAAGAGGTGCTCGACAAGGAACTGGTGCTTTCCACCAAGTGCCTGACCAAGGGCGAGTTTGCCGAAGGCATCCGCGCGCTTCTGATCGACAAGGACCAGCAGCCCCGCTGGCGCTATGCGTCCCTTGCCGAAATGGACAGCGCCTGGATCGACGATTTTTTTAGCTGATCTATTACAAGAACAAGGAGAAAAGACATGGCAAAGATTACCTTTATCGGTCTCGGTAACATGGGCGGCCCAATGGCCGGGAACCTGGTAAAAGCCGGCCACGAGGTCACCGTATTCGACCTGTCCAAAGACGCTGTTGCTGCCCTGGTGTCCGAAGGCGCGAAAACAGCAGGCACCGCCCACGAAGCAGCCAGTGGCGCGGAGTGTGTCATCACCATGCTGCCTGCCGGCCAGCATGTAGAAGCGGTATACCTGGGTGACGATGGTCTGCTGGCAAAACTGCCGGCCGGCACCCTGGTGATTGATTCTTCCACCATCGCTCCGGAAACAGCCCGGGGCGTTGCCGAAGTTGCACGAGCCAAGGATATCCCGTTCCTCGATGCGCCCGTCTCCGGCGGTGTTGGCGGTGCCAAGGCCGGCACCTTGACCTTCATTTGCGGCGGCTCGGAAGAGGCCTTCAACAAGGCCAAGCCGATTCTTGACGCCATGGGCAAGAACATCTTCCATGCCGGTGATCATGGGTCCGGCCAGGTGGCCAAGATCTGCAACAACATGCTGCTGGCCATCCTGATGTCCGGCACCAGTGAGGCACTTGCGCTCGGCGTGAAGAACGGTCTGGATCCGGCGGTTCTCTCGGAAATCATGAAGCAGAGCTCTGGCGGCAACTGGGCGTTGAACGTCTACAACCCCTGGCCTGGTGTGATGGAGGGCGTACCCGCGTCACGTAACTACGAGGGCGGCTTCCTGGTCAATCTGATGACAAAGGATCTGGGGCTGGCGTTCGACAACGCCGTGAAGAACCAGGCTTCCATTCCTATGGGCTCTCTGGCCCGTAACCTCTTCCAGCTGCACGCCGGGCAGGGTAATGGTGGCCTGGATTTCTCCAGCATTCAGCGGCTTTACAAGCCTGAATAAAGGTTGACCAAGGAAACGATTAAAACGCCAGACGAGCGCTACCTTGTGATCAAGGGGCGCCTTTGGCGTTGTTCGGATCCCAGTCTCCCGGAATCGGTGTATCAGGAACAGGTCAAGCGCCTGATGGCTGTTCGCCGGAAGGTGCGTGATGCGAAAGCGTCCGGCGATGAGAGCCAGGAGCGTGATGCCCGGCAACAGGTGGATCACGCCAAGCGCGCCCTGGGTGAGCGCGGGCCGGTCTGGTGGTCTGATGACGAACCGGACTATACCCAGTGCAAGATCGAGAACACGCCGTACGCCGAATGGTATCGTTCGCTCCAGGAGGCGAGTGAGTAACGTTCGGTCTTTTCGTTGAATAACCGCGACTACGCTGTTAATGTTTCACCCGCTACGATGGAAGAACTGCCAGGGATAGTGCAGTTTTTGTAGCAGAATCATCCGGATTGATGACTTCAAAGGATTGAAGACATGCCCCAGGCAAATGGATTGCAGTTCACCGTCCGCGTTGGCGGTCTCCCCTCTGATATTTTTTCACTCGTCGGTTTTACCCTGACCGAATGCCTGTCCGAGGTGTTTCACGGTCGGCTTGAGCTGGCCAGTACCGATCCCTCAATTCAGGCAGCGGAAATTCTTGAGCAACCGGTGTATCTTGTGGTCTGGCAGGATGGCGAGCCGCTAAGGCGCTTCACCGGTGTGGTCAACGAATTTGTTCGGGGCGATGCCGGTCACCGGCGCACCCGCTATGAACTGAATATTCAGTCGCCGCTCTGGCGTCTGGGACTGATGCACAACAGCCGGATTTTCCAGACCCAAAGCAGCGATACCATCGCGCGAACCTTGCTGGAAGAGCGCGGCATTATCGACTCGGTTTTCGATCTGAAACGCACTCCCAAGCAGCGGGAGTATTGTGTTCAGCATCGAGAAAGCGACCTGGCCTTCCTCGAACGTCTCGCGGCTGAAGAGGGCTGGCATTACAGGTATGAACACGGGAGCGTGGACGCAGACACACAGCCGGCGCTTGTAATCGCCGACCATCATGGCGA
>NZ_DDOI01000144.1:20115-20989 GCF_002341575.1 Marinobacter sp. UBA2498
TCGCCGACCATCATGGCGATGCACCGAAGCTGGAGCCGGCAGAATATAACGCCAAAGCCGGCGGCGGCAGCAGGCGCCCGGTCATGTACCGATTTCGATATGAAGAGCGGGTAAGGGTGGCCTCTGTGGCCATGAAGGATTATACCTTTAAGAATCCCGCCTATGCTTTGATGCATCAGCATGCTTCCGGCGACCTGAAGCACCGGGAAGATTACCAGCACTACGATTACCCCGGCCGCTTCAAGGCCGATGCCAGTGGCCAGCCGTTTACCGAAGCCAGACTGCAATCCCTCCGCAATGATGCCAGTACCGCATCCGGTGAGAGCAATCGCCCGGACTTCAGCGCCGGCGCCAAGGTTGAGCTGAAGGAGCACGACAGCGACGCCCTGAATCGGGAATGGCTGCTGACCGCAGTCACTCACACCGGCACCCAGCCCCAGGCCCTGGAAGAGGAGGGCGGCAGCGAACCCACCACCTATCACAACCGGTTCAATGCCATACCTGCAGACCTGACCTGGTGCCCGCAGACGCCACACCGCCCCCTGATGGACGGCCCACAAATCGCGATTGTCACCGGCCAGGAAGGCGAGGAGATTCACTGCGATGAACATGGGCGGGTAAAAGTCCGGTTCCCGTGGGATCGCTACTCGAAAAATAACGAACACAGCAGCGCCTGGCTCCGAGTCAGTCAGGGCTGGGCCGGCGGCCAGTATGGCTTCATGGCCTTGCCACGAATCGGCCACGAAGTAATTGTCTCCTTCCTGGACGGCGACCCGGACCAGCCCATCATCACCGGGCGAACCCATCACATCACCAACACGCCACCCTATGGGCTGCCGGAACACAAAACCCGCACCACCCTGAAAACCAAGAC
>NZ_DDOI01000148.1:0-9360 GCF_002341575.1 Marinobacter sp. UBA2498
GCTTTATCCTCTGGACGGTGACCCGGTTCATCGGCCTGCGTCGACGGCATCCGGTCAGTGGGGCCGAGCAGATCACCCATGAGGAAGGCGTGGCACTGGATGAATTTTCCGGGGAACACGGGCATTACCGGGGCCATATCCGGCTTAGCGGTGAGCGTTGGAATGCCATCAGCGAAGCGCCTGTCAAGGAGGGTGACCGGGTTGAAGTGACAGCAATTGAAGGTTTGACGGTAACCGTCAGGGTCATCCCGGAAAGCGGTTGACCCGGTAAACAAAGTAACGGCAATACAAGGAGGCCGTATGATTGGCGATCTGATTCCCTATCTGGCACCAACGGTGGTGTTACTGCTCATTCTTGCTTCGGCCATCAAGATCCTGCCGGAGTACGAGCGTGGCGTTGTGTTCTTTCTCGGGCGGTTCCAGGGCGTTAAAGGCCCGGGGCTGATCATTGTGATTCCCGGCATTCAGCAGATGGTGCGGGTTGACCTGCGGGTCATCACTCTGGATGTGCCCAGCCAGGATGTCATTTCCCGGGATAACGTGACGGTGCGAGTGAATGCCGTGCTTTATTTCCGTGTCGTGGATCCGGAGCGGGCGATTATCCGGGTGGAGGATTTCAATTCCGCAACCAGCCAACTGGCCCAGACCACGCTGCGGTCGGTGCTGGGCAAGCACGATCTCGACGAAATGCTGTCAGAGCGGGACAAGCTCAATTCGGATATCCAGGAAATCATCGATGCCCAGACCGAGGAATGGGGCATCAAGGTGGCCAACGTGGAAATCAAGCACGTGGATCTCAACGAGTCCATGATTCGTGCCATTGCCCGCCAGGCGGAGGCCGAGCGTGAGCGGCGTGCCAAGGTCATCCACGCCGAAGGCGAATTACAGGCGTCCAAGAAGCTGGTGGAAGCGGCGGATGTCATGTCTACCAACTCCGGTTCCATGCAGCTGCGTTACCTGCAGACCCTGGCGGATATGAGCAATACCAATTCATCCACCATTGTGTTTCCGCTGCCAATGGAGTTGATGACCACGTTCCTGAAGGAAAACAAACCCTTTACGCCTGATAAGCCCGATCCGGACAAACCCGAACCCGAGGCATAAAAAAAGGCCGGCATTGCCGGCCTTTTCTGTTACGTATCAGCCTTACTTCTGGCTGGCACGCTCGAGCATACGCTTGGCACGCTCGTTTGCTTCGTCAGCGGCTTTCTGGGCTGCCTTGGCAGCGGCCAGAGCTTCTTCTGCAGTCTGCTGGGCAGTACGTGCAGAGCTTGCAGCGCTGTTAGCGGTGTTCATTGCATTTTCAGCAGTGCGCTCAGCGGAGCTGGCGGTTGCATTCGCTTCGTCGAGGGCGCCTTGGTCAGTCGTGGCACAACCTGCAGTCAGAGCAGTGGCCAGTGCAATCCCGGCGATCGTCAGTTTACGCATTGTAAATCCCCTTATTGGTCGAGTTATTTCCTGTGATCCGAAAGTCAGTATAGACGACTTCCTGTCAACCTGTGCCCGATAGGCATAATAGGCATTGACTACCGGAGTCGTTAAACAGTGTAAAACACTGTAAGCCAAAATGTTAACTCAGGATAGGTAAATATTCTTAGCGTATGACAACAACTTAATTCTGCTGTCAGGCTTTTCTCAGGGGTGAATGCTGATCGGGGTCCCGTTCGACACCAGTTGCCAGATTTCGTCCATCTCTTCGTTGGTCACGGCAATACAGCCATCGGTCCAGTCAAGACCGGTGTAGGCGAAGGCCATGTCGCCCACATCATTGGGAAGGCCATGAATCATGATGCTGCCACCGGGATTCAGACCCCAGGCCGACGCCAGTTCACGGTCCCGCTCGCTGGGGTAGGAGATGTGGATGGATTTGTAGAAATCGCTTTCGGCATTGCGCCAGTCCAGCGTGTAGTCGCCTTCGGGGGTGCGTTCGTCACCTTCATACAGCTTGTGACCTTCCGGGTTGTCGCCCAGGGAAATGCGGTAGCTGCGAACCACGTCTTCGCCGTCCATCAGGTACAGGCGACGCTCTCCCTTACGGACGACCACCTTGCTGACACTGCCGATATCCGCGGGCTCATACAGGGACGCACCGGGCATGCGGGTGTCGGCTTTCGCCAGCAGCTCGGTGGCGAAGGCATTCGGCGCGAGCCCCAGACAGAGCAGGGCGAGAGTGGATAGCAGGGCGCGGAAAATACTCATGTCCTTAACTTACCAATGATTAATCTTTGTACAGGCGTTTTATACCACAGCCTGCAAGGGATCTGTTAAGGGGTTTTGTTAACTTTTTTGGCTATCTGGTTCGTTGTTCAGCCATTTTGTGAACTGTCCATCTTCAGACCCACCTTGGTCACCTGGTCAGCGCTGGTGGCCCGGGCAACCAGAGTCACCGGGCCGAGGGTCACAACATCGCCAACAACGGGGTGACCTTTGGTGCGCCGGGCAAAGCACTCGGCCAGGGACAGTTCCGGTGGCAGGTCATCAAATTCGATGCCGTAGACCTGCTCGACATCGCCGAGCAGGGCATCGCCGTTGAGCACGAAATCACCAAAGAATGCCCGCTCGGCAAGGTATTTGGGCGCGTGGCGGCCGCTAAGTGCCTTGCCCAGTTCCGGCAATACGCTGGGGGTTGCGAACATGGCAACCATATCCCCGCTGGATACCTCAAGATCGGCTTTCGGCTGTAAACAGACCCGGTTACGGAATACCCCGGCCACAGCGGTGTTCTCCGGAAAGCGCAACTGGCTGAGTCGGCGTGGCGTTTCCCAGATTTCGCCCCGCAACGGGAACAGCATCAATTCGTGGTCGCCCGCCGCCGGGGCATCCAGGGGCAGCCTTCGGTACGGGTCTTCACCGGCGGGCACTTCCAGGCGAAGTTTCCGGGCCAGTGGCGTCATGGTGGTGCCCTGCACCAGGAGCGAGACCAGAACGATAAAGAAGGCGGCGTGGAACACCAGCTGGGCTTCCGGCAAGTCCGCAATGATCGGGAACAGGGCCAGCACAATCGGCACAGCTCCTCGCAGGCCGACCCAGCTGATAAAGCCGAGCTCGCGGCGGTTAAAGGCAAACGGCCAGAGGGTCAAAATGACGGTCAGCGGGCGGATAATGAAAATCAGGGAGAGGGCCAGTATTAACCCACCGCCGGCCAGCGGAATCAGGTCCGAGGGGGTTACCAGTAGTCCCAGCATCAGGAACAGGCACAGTTGGGCCAGCCAAGCCAGACCATCGTGCACCTGCAGGATCATCGGCATCATCCGGACATGGCGGTTACCGATCACCACGCCGGTCAGATAAATGGCCAGAAACCCGCTGCCGCCGAGGGCGTTTGTGGCGGAAAACACCGAAATGCCCGCAGCTGCCACCAGCAAGGGATACAGGGAGGGCGTCAGGCGGATACGATTGGCTAGCTCCACCACGGCAAAACCGCCAATAATCCCGGCAACCGCGCCGATGCCGAACTGTTGCACGAGCATGGTCAGGGCGGCCCAGCCCGCGTGATCGCCATCGTTACCGATGAGCGTGACCAGCATCAGGGTCAGGAAAATCGCCATGGGGTCGTTACTGCCGGATTCGATCTCCAGGGTGGCACTGACCCGTTCGTTCAGGTGCAGGCCCCGCCCCTGAAGCAGCGAAAACACGGCTGCGGCATCGGTGGATGAGATGATGGCGCCAATCAGCAGGGCCGTCAGCCAGTGCAGGTCGAACACCCACCAGGCCACAACTGCGGCACCAGCGGCGGTCATCGCGACCCCGAGTGTAGCGAGCACCAGGGCGGGTTTCAGCCCCACGCGGAAGGTTTCCGCACGGGTGCGCATGCCGCCGTCCAGCAGGATCACGCCCAGCGCCAGATTGGCAATCAGGAACGCGAGCTCGAAATCGTCGAACTGGATGCCACCCGGGCCGTCCTCGCCCATCATCATGCCGACCACCAGAAAGATCAGCAGCACCGGCATGCCCACCCGGCTGGAAAGCGGGCTGAGCACAATACTGATGACCAGCATCAGGGCGCCAATCAGAGTCAGGGTGGGATCCATTGTTGCTCCAGACAGAATGCTTGCCCATTGCCGGGCGGACCGCTTATATTGCTTTCGCGGCCCTTTTTTTGCGGGTGTAGTTCAATGGTAGAACGGCAGCTTCCCAAGCTGCATACGAGGGTTCGATTCCCTTCACCCGCTCCACTTCATTGCCGCTCGACTGTATCTCTAGTGTAGTTTGAGTCGGGGTTGCATGGCACGGCTGATTTTATCCATCAGCCAGATAATCCCGGTGCGGAACATGCCGTGCAGGGCTACCTGATGCATCCGGTATAGGGACAGGTAGAACATGCGGGCCACCTTGCCCTCGATGTACATGCTGCGGCCGGACAGGTTGCCCATCAGGTTGCCGACGGTGGTATAGCGGCTGAAATTGATCAGCGAACCGTGGTCGTTGTAGACGAAGGGCACCGCCTCGCCATTGTCCAGGCGGTTGCAGAGGGTCTTGAACAGGGTGTCTGCCTGCTGGTGCGCAGCCTGGGCCCGGGGGGGAACCGGCAGGTCGGAATCCGGTTGCGGACAGGCAGCGCAGTCGCCGAAGGCGAAGATATTGGCATCCTGGGTGGTTTGCAAGGTCTGTTCCACCACCAGCTGATTGCTCCGGTTCACCTCCAGACCTTCCAGCTCGGCCAGGAAAGCCGGGGCCTTGATGCCCGCTGCCCAGATGGTCATTTCCGAGGGTAATTCGGTGCCGTCTTTCATCACGACCGTACTGGGCCGTACCTCACTCACCGGCTGGCCGGTCAGTACTTTCACCCGCTGGTGTTCCAGCTCCCTGGTGGCCGCCGCAGACAGCCGGCCAGGCAGGGCGGGAAGAATGCGGTCAGCGGCCTCGATCACGGAAATGGAAACGTCCGAGGGCTGAAGGTGGTTCATGCCGTACACCGGCAGCTCGCGGGACGCCAGTCGCAATTCTGCTGCCAGTTCCACACCGGTGGCACCCGCGCCGATGATGCTGATATTCAGGGTATGCTCAGCCCCCTGCAACGCCTCGTGATTCTTGCGCAGAAAGGCGTTGAGCATCAGGTTGTGAAAGCGCCGGGCCTGTTTGAGGCTGTCCAGAAACAGGCAGTTGTCCTGGGCGCCGGGCGTGCCAAAGTCGTTGGCGGTGCTGCCCACGGCAATCACCAGTGTGTCGTAGGGGATATGGCGTTCGGGAACGACCTCTGTGCCGTCGACATCGTGGAACGGGGCTATGACCACTTTCTTGCTATCGCGGTCCAGTCCGCTCATGCGGCCGAGCTGGAATTCGTAATGGTGTTTGCGGGCATGGGCGCGGTAGTTGATCTCGTTCGCGCTGGCATCCAGGGAACCGGAGGCAACTTCGTGCAGCAGGGGTTTCCAGACGTGGGTCAGACCGGAATCCACCAGCGTGATTCTGGCTTTTCCCTTTCTACCCAGTTTGTTCCCGAGGCTGGTAACAAGTTCGAGACCGCCGGCGCCACCGCCGACCACAACAATGTGATGAAGGTTATCCATACCAATCAGACCTGTAAGTGAAGAGAGCCAAGGACTCTTCAGGCGAGAATGCTTGGCTGTCCTCACTCGGAACCAGACGAGAAGCCGGAATTCGATCGGGAAACAGGGCGGGGCCTGAGCCGGGCAATAATGTTAACGCGCCCGGACCTGTGGGTACAATTCTACGGAAGTGCTGTTTCCTTCCGGCCTGGCGCTCGCGAACCTGTGGGTGGCGCGCTCGCCGCAGCCGCAGAAGGAAAAGCGGGTTTAATGCTGGGTGCGATACCCGTCCAGGATGGCGGCCATATCGTCACCAAGGTCTTTCATGGCTTGCGGATCCAGATTGCGTTCACCCATGGATCTCAGGCCCATGATCTGCGCCTGCAGGAGCCGGGCAAGTCGACGGCTGTCTACGGATTGCGCCAGCTCCCCTTTCACCCGAGCCTGCTCTACCAGGTCTGCAAGAGATCCCTCGATCGCGGCTAGAATGCTGTTAGCCTGGTCCGCCAGGGCCGAATGCGTATTGCTGGATTCCAGCAGCGTTTTCACGATCATGCAGGCTCGTGAGGGTGCCGCGCTTCCGTCGCCGCAACTGCAGGCGATGCCGCGCAGATAGTCCTGAAGGCCGTCAACAATGGAATCAAAACCCTTGAGGTGAACGGCCAACTCCCGGCCGCCCTGTTCCGCATAGGCGGCCAGTGCTTCTGAAAACAGACCGTCCTTGCTGCCAAACGTGGCGTAGATGCTGCCCGGCCGCATATCGAGGGCCTGCTCGATCTGCTTCATGGAGCTGCCGTGATAGCCCTTCTCCCAGAACAGGCCAACGGCCTTTTCCAGAGCGGTTTTTCGGTCATAACGTGCGTGTCTGGCCATAACAACAATTCACCATTGTAGTGATTTGAATGACCGCTCAATTATATCTTGAATGATCGCTCAATAACAGTTAGCCTGAAGTAGTAATTGAGCAAGCATTCAATAAAGGAGTTGGCAATGACAGATTTCCCCCCTTCACGACAAAGACACGGCACCGGAGAAATCCAGGCCATTGCTGGACAACTCGCTCAAGGCGTTCGGCATGATTCCTGGCCTGCATGCGGTCATGGCGGAGGCGCCGGGCATCCTTGAGGGCTATCAGCAACTGCATCAACTGGTGCTGGACAGCAGCTTTGATAATGATGAAAAGACCGTCGTCTGGCAGACCATCAACGTGGAAAACGCCTGTCATTACTGCGTCCCGGCCCATACCGGGATTGCCAAAATGATGGACGTGTCTGACGACATTACCAATGCACTGCGGGACGAAACGCCGCTCCCGAGCGACAAGCTCGAGGCGCTCAGAACCTTCACTCTCGCGGTCATGCGCAAACACGGCAATGTCAGCAAAGAGGATCTGGACGCGTTTTATGAAGCGGGCTACCAGCACCGCCAGGTACTGGAAGTGATTTTGGTGTTGTCCCAGAAAGTCATGAGTAACTACGTCAACCACATTGCGGAGACGCCCGTTGATGAGCCGTTCAAGAAGTTTGAATGGCAAAAGAAGCAGTAAGCCGGGCTTACGGCAACGGGACGGGTCAGCCCGCATCCGTTGCCAGTATGTTCGCCTGTCTTGATCGTTTTTTGGTCTCGAGCCGCTTGTCGACGCACCGGGTGTCGTCCTCAAGAATAACGACGCATTCCAGGCACTGAATGCATTCGTCGTAATCGATCCGGCCATCCTTGCGAATGGCATTGATACCGCACTCATTCTTGCAGTGCTGGCAGGGGTTGCCACAGAGCTCAACCCGGTCCAGCCAGCTGAACAAGCGTAACCGGCCGAGCGCCGCGAGGCCTGCGCCCAGCGGGCACAGGTAGCGGCAGTAGAATTTGTGGATGAACATGCCGATCACAAGCAGGCCGACGGCGTAGAGCACGAAGGGCCAGGAGCGAACGAAAAACAGGGTTATGCTGGTTTTGAATGGTTCCACCTCCGCCATTTTTTCGGCGACGGTCAGGGAGTAGAAAGCGGTGCCCACCAGGGCGAGCAGGATCGGATATTTGAGCAGGATCAGGCGCCGGTGCCAGTGCTCGGGCACTTTGATCTGGCGGAACTTCAGTTTCTCGCCAAGCCAGGCGGCCATTTCCTGCAGGGCGCCAAACGGGCAGAGCCAGCCGCAGAAAAGGCCACGGCCCCAGATGAAGAGGGTTATGAATGTGTACACCCAGAGAATAAAGATGATCGGATCCAGCAGGAAGACATTGAGAGAGAAACCGTCCCAGATCGCCAGGAACAGGGTGTAGATGTTAACCACCGAAAGCTGGCCCTGGGCGTAGAAGCCGATAAAGAACAGGGTGAAGAACAGAAATCCCCAGCGGAACCGGTGTACCAGCTTCGGGTTGCGGCTCAGGGTTTTCTGGCGGGCGAAGAACACGGTCAGAACGGTCAGGCCGATTACCAGCAGTGAAATCTGCCACCAGCGTTCTTTCCAAAGGCCGATCCAGACCGGTTGACGGGTGTCCTCCGGGTTGGGAGCAACCTCGACGGTTTCGAACAGTTCTTCGTTGAAGCGAACCGGGATATTCAGGGACGTGCGGTCCACCATCAGGTGATTGCGGGCCAGTTCGACATTGAGCTTCAGATTGGCTTCCGCCCCGGGGTTGAAGCCGGCGTTGCCGCCCACGCGGAACAGGTTTCCGGCATCGAATGACGGGATGCCGGCCGCCCGGAAATCGAGATTCTGGTCCAGCAGGTTCAGGTCGCGCATTTCCACGGCAAGATTGTTCTGGGTGAGCCCAACACGGTCCGGAGAGCTGCCGGGCACGAACTCGCGGGAAACGTGGGGAAAGGCGCCCCGGGACATGACGGCCAGAACCTGTGCGCCGTCATCCAGCCGTTGCATGAGGCGCTGGTAGCCATCGTCTCCGAGCAGGTTCCGTCCCACCATGGGCGAATTGATATAGGCGAAGAAAAGCTCGGTAAAAGGTTCGCCGTCTGCGGGTTCGATGTCCATGGGGTAGTCTGAAAGAGGCCGGCCCAGCTCGGCCTCGATGGATTCGGCAGCAATCTGCCAGTGTCCGATGTAACCGCGATCCACCAGTTGCTGCCAGGACATGGGCTGGTAGAAATCCGGTTTCGCCCGTGTGGGTGCGCTCTGGGCAAAGCCCTCGAGTTTCTTGCGGGCCACCTTGAGGGCTGAAGAGAGCACGGTGTCGTTGATGATCAGGACCGAAACCGTGGCCTTGCTGACACCGTCAAAGTGCACCACGTTGCCGTCGCTGGTTCGTCCGGAACGGCTGGAGTTGGAGGTGCTGACAATAATCTGCTCTTGTAACGAATGCCCTTCGTATTGGTCTACAAACTCGAACAGGGGGCCTTCGCCCAGGCCATGAAGAAAGACCGGCTCGTGGTGATTCAGCACCTTGATGCCGGTGAAACGCCCTTTGCTGTCGAGGCCGATCAGCATGCTGATAGGTTTGCCGGCAAAGCCCTGGAGGCGGCTATGGTCTGCGGTTTCGTAGGCATAGCCGAGCAGTTCCTGGAGTTGATACACCGGGTACACGGGAAAATCGGGCAGCTTGTCTTCAATGACCGTTGCCGAGGGAAACAGCTCCTGAATCAGCGCCCGCTTGCTGTCTGACAGCTCGGCGTGAACCGGGGGCACTAAAAACAGACAGGCAAGAAGGAGCACGATGCGCCCTGCCATGGGGTACTCCTGTGGTTCTTTTTGTTTGAACTTCCATGCTAGAGTTTTCGGCCCCGGGCTCAATGCGACCTCGGAGCCAGCTGAATGCTACTTTGTGAGGAGAAATGCCATGACCGACGCTACCTACACGCCACCCAAAGTCTGGAAATGGGACTCTGAGAGCGGAGGTCGGTTTGCCAGTATCAATCGCC
>NZ_DDOI01000148.1:9479-15042 GCF_002341575.1 Marinobacter sp. UBA2498
CGATCGCCGGTCCGACCCACGACAAGGCGCTACCGGTTGGCAAGCATCCGTTGCAGCTTTATTCGCTGGCGACGCCCAACGGCGTGAAAGTAACGGTGATGCTGGAGGAGCTGCTGGAGCTGGGTATCAAGGACGCCGAGTACGATGCGTGGCTCGTCAGGATTACCGAGGGCGATCAGTTTGGCAGCGGGTTTGTGGAAGTGAACCCCAACTCCAAGATCCCGGCCATGGTGGACCACAGTGTCACCCCGTCCATCCGCCTGTTCGAATCCGGGTCCATCCTGCTTTACCTGGCGGAAGAATTCGGGGCGTTCCTGCCCAGTGACATCGCCGGACGCGCGGAGACCATGAACTGGCTGTTCTGGCAGATGGGCAGTGCGCCCATGCTCGGTGGCGGCTTCGGTCATTTCTATGCCTACGCGCCGGAATACTACGAGTACCCGATCAACCGCTACACCATGGAAGTCAAGCGTCAGCTGGATGTGCTCGACCGGCAGCTGGCCAATAACCGCTACATCGCGGGCGATGAATACACCATCGCCGATATGGCGATCTGGCCCTGGTACGGCGCCCTGGTGAAAAACAAGGTGTATGACGCGGCCGAGTTCCTGGAAGCTCACACCTACACCAACGTCATTCGCTGGGCGGATGAGATTGCCCAGCGCCCGGCGGTCAGGCGTGGCCGCATGGTCAACCGGGCCTGGGGTGAGCCGAGCAGCCAGCTGCACGAGCGTCACGACGCCAGTGATTTCGAGACCCAAACCCAGGACAAGATTGGTGACGGTGAATGAAGGTCGCGGTTTATTGCGGCTCCCGGTCCGGAAATGATCCGCTTTACGCGGACAAGGCCCGGGAGTTAGGTGATTACTTCGGTCGAAATGGCATTGAGCTGGTGTTCGGTGGCGGGCACGTCGGCCTGATGGGTGTTGTGGCGGATGCGGTCCTGGCCGCGGGCGGCCGGGTCCACGGGGTCATCCCCGAGCATCTGCGGGACCGGGAGCTGGCCCACTCCGGCCTGACCGAGCTGCATGTGGTCAAAAACATGCACGAGCGCAAGGCCCTGATGGCGGATCTGGCCGACGGCTTTGTCGCATTGCCGGGTGGTATTGGCACGCTGGAAGAGCTGTTCGAAGCCTGGACCTGGGGCCAGTTGGGGCTGCACCAGAAGCCTTGTGCCATCTACAACGTCAACGGGTTTTTTGACCCGTTGCTGGCGATGGCGCAAACCATGGAGCGGGCGGGTTTTCTCAAGCAGCAATATATCGACATGCTGATCCAGACCGATCAGCCCGCGACCCTTCACCGAGCCTTTGAGGGTTATCAGAGCCCCGAAGAAAAATGGTTGTGAGCGACCTCACTCCATCCGGCTGACCTTCGCCATCAGCCGGCGCCAGTCAATCGGCAGCCGGCTTTCAAGTTCCGCCAACACCGGATCTTTGGGATGCACCGACTGGAAGTGCTGTTTGCTGGCATAAACCACGGTGTTGTTACTTTTGCTTCGAAAGCCAAGAAGCACCGCAAAGTGCCTCTTGAGCCGCCGGAAGTAAGCCCCCTGGACATCCGGAGTCCGGTGGTAATTCAGCACCAGCCAGCCGTCCTCCGTGAGCACCCGGGCGCACTCATCCACAAACTGTTTCTGGGCCTGTGCAGGGCTCATCCGGTCTGCGTTGTACAGATCGGCCAGAATCATATCCGTGCTCGCCTCCGGCAGCTTTTCCAGGGCATCCCGGGCATCGGCAATGGTTACCTCAAGGCGCTCACTGCCGGGCAGATCAAAAAATTCCCTGGCAGTGTCCAGTACCGCCTGGCGCAGTTCGACGGCGTGTATCCGACACTCGGGATAAAGATGGTGAAAAGCGCCCGCCATCACGCCGCCGCCCAGACCCAGAATGGTGACGTGGCGAGGGTTGGCAAAGACCGCCGGCAGCATCATGGCCCGGTTGTACTCATGGACTGGCAGATAGGGAAATCGGCGATCAATCTTGCTTTGCTCGAACACCGAATTGAAGGTAAGCACCCGGTGTTTGCGGTAATCGACCACCAGAATGCTGCCCAGGGCATCCCGGGTGTGGTGGATAATCTCGCCTTTGTTGAACATGCCGGCTTACCGGCCGGATTCTTCGAACAGGCGCTTTACGCTGTCGGTTTTTGCCAGCGACAGAGCGGTATTGCCGTTGCTGTCCTTCGCTTCGCGATCGGCGCCTTTTTCCAGCAGCAGGCGTACCGTTTCCGGGTGGCCGTGCTTGCTGGCGAGGATCAGCAGGGTCTCGCCCTCGCTGGTGCGCATGTTCACCGGGACGCCGGCATCAAGCATCACGCTCAGAGGTCCGGCACCGCCGTTGCGGGCCAGTTCGAAAATACCCTGGGCGAAGGCAACCGCATCCTCGTCTTTCTGGTTCGCGGGTTGTTGCGGCTTGCCGGGCTTCTGTTGGCTCATCGGGGCTCCGTGGTCAGTTCAATCGATTTTGTGTTAAAAACGTATTATCACAGAATGAGACTGTCCCAGACACAGTCAATGAGCCCAAGGCTAAAAACGACAGGAGGCAACGCCGTGAAACTGCAGGTTGAAGGCATCGAAGAAGGCCAGCCGATTCCCGAGAAATTCGCATTCGGGGTATACAGCGAAGATGACCACATGAGCTTCGGTCCCAACCGGAACCCCGAAGTTGTCTGGGACGGTGCGCCCGAGGGCACGAAAAGCTTCGTGGTGATGATGTTTGATCCGGACGTGCCCAGCGTTGCGGATGATGTAAACCAGGAAGGCAAGACGGTTTCCAGGGACATCCCGAGGGTCGATTTTTTCCACTGGCTGCTGGTGGATGTGCCTGCCGGCACCACCCGGATTCCGGAAGGCGAAGACAGCGATGGCGTGATTCCCAAGGGCAAGGAGCCGGGGCCCGGTCCCATCGGTATCCGCGGCGTGAACAATTACACCCAGTTCCTGGCGGGCAATCCCGACATGAACGGCACCTACGCCGGGTACGATGGTCCCTGTCCGCCCTGGAACGATGAGATCATCCATCACTACCACTTCGAGGTGCATGCACTGGATGTGGATACCCTTGCCCTGGATGGCGAGTTCGATGGTAACGATGTGCGGGAAGCCATGGCAGGCCACGTACTGGCCAGCGCCCGGGTGACGGGTACCTACACCCTGAATCCGGACCTGCGCTAACGGATTCAGACACCGAGCAGTGATATTCCGGTAACCCAATCGGTTACCGGATAGCCATCGTTCCCTCCCCCTGATTCCTTTCTGAACGTCACAGAAGTGTCTTGTTGTTGTCATGTCCCCGTCACCCGGTCTTGCCAAGGTGTCAGCATCCGGAATGGTTGAAAGACGGGAGGCAAGATGCGGAGCTACCGGAGCGTTTTCATTTCCGATGTGCACCTGGGCACGGCTGACTGCCAGGCCGAGTATCTGCTGGATTTCCTGAACCAGGTCCGCTGCGAAACTCTGTATCTGGTGGGCGATATCATCGACCTGATTGCGATGCAGCGACGGGTTCACTTCCCGGATTCCCATCAGGCCGTCATTCACAAACTCATTGAGCTGGCTGCCAGTGGAACGCGGGTGGTCTATGTGCCCGGTAACCACGACGATTTCCTGCGCCGGTTCTGCGGCCAGACCATTGCCGGTATTGAGCTGCGCTACAAGGCCATACACACCACCGCAGATGGTCGACGCTTCATGGTCTGCCACGGCGACCAGTTTGACCAGGTGGTGCGTTGCAGCCCGCTGATGCTTCTGGTCGGTGACCGTGCCCACGGTATCCTGCTCCGCCTGAACCGCTGGTTCAACGCCTGGCGCCGGCTCAAGGGCAAGCCTTACTGGTCGCTGGCAGCCTGGGTAAAGAGCAGAATCGGCAAGGCGCGCACGTTCATCCGGCGGTTTGAACTGGCGGCGCTGACGGTCGCGGAAAAGGGCAACTACGACGGTTTTATCTGCGGCCACATCCACTCCGCCGGCTTCCTGCGCAGCGAAGATGGTCTTTACTGCAATGACGGCGATTGGGTAGAACACTGCACGGCGCTGGTGGAGCAGGAGAACGGCACACTGGAGCTGCTGCATTGGTCGGAAAACCCCAATGTTCTGGCCAGAGAGCCTGACGCCCCGCATCCGGATGTTTGCGGAGACGCCCGGCCGGTGATTGATGCCCTGCCCACAGCGTTCGTGGAGCAGGTCAACCGGCTCGTCAGCTGAGCAGAGGTGTGCGGCGACCTCGGTCGCCCACCCTGGCACTCGCTCAGGCCGATCGAGGCTTCAATATCCCTCCTTCAGGGTGGCTATTTTTCATAACGCCATCGTATCCCTTATACTCCGTGTCCCTACCAGCCCTTCATAGGCTTTATGGCTGAACATACGACATCACAGACAAGCGGTTTTGCTGGCGCTGGCCCCGGAACCGGCGCCGCCAGTCATCGCGCGCGTCGTTTCAATGCCTGGACGGTCAGCACCCTCGTGATCGCCCTGCTGGTTGCGATGCCAGTGCTGGTCATCCTTGCCCATGTGTTTTTCCCGTCCGGTGAAGTCTGGCAACACCTTGTCAGCACGGTTCTTGGAAGATACCTCAGTAACACCGTGGTGCTCAGTGTCTCTGTGGCTGTAGGAACCACCCTGATTGGCACTGCCTGCGCCTGGCTGGTGGTTATGTGCCGGTTTCCCGGCAGGCGGCTGTTCGAGTGGGCCCTTCTGCTGCCGCTGGCGGTGCCAACCTACGTTATTGCTTATGCTTACACGGATTTCCTGCAGTTTGCGGGGCCACTACAAAGCGCCTTGCGCGACTGGTTCGGCTGGGAGTTTGGCGACTATTACTTTCCGGATATCCGGTCCCTGGGCGGTGCTGCCCTGCTGATTACCATGGTGCTCTACCCCTACGTGTACCTGCTTGCCCGGGCGTCGTTCATGGAGCAGTCGGTAAGTGCACTTGATGTTGGCCGCACTCTGGGCCTGGGGCCATGGCGTATGTTCAAACGCATTGCTCTGCCGCTGTCCCGTCCTGGGATCATCGGCGGCGTTTCGCTGGTCCTGATGGAAACACTGAACGAGTTCGGGGCAGTCCAGTTCTTTGGCGTCGATACCTTCACCACCGGAATCTACCGGACCTGGTTTGGCCTGGGTGAGCCGGTTGCAGCGGCTCAGCTCGCAGCCTGCCTGCTGGTGTTCGTGGTTCTTGTTGTTGTTCTGGAACGCGTTTCCCGCGGTGGCAAGCAATACCATACCTCGGCACGGTACCAGGCATTGCCCGAGTATTCGCTGAATTCAGGTCAGGCTGCGCTCGCCTTTGCAGTGTGTTTCCTGCCTGTTCTTATTGGTTTTATTGTTCCGGCCCTGATTCTGCTGGAAATGGCGATTACGACCGGCGACAGCCTTTTCGGGACGCGTTTTCTGGAATTCGCGTTCAACAGTCTGATACTCGCCTCAAGCGCGGCGCTGGTTGCCGTTACGCTTGCTGTAATGCTGAGTTACGGCGCACGGCTGAATCCCAGCTCCTGGGTCCGGAGTGCGAACCGGATTGCAGCCATGGGCTATGCCATCCCCGGGTCTGTCATTGCCGTTGGC
>NZ_DDOI01000148.1:15097-15355 GCF_002341575.1 Marinobacter sp. UBA2498
GGCTATGCCATCCCAGGGTCTGTCATTGCCGTGGGCATCATGATTCCGCTGGCCTGGCTGGATCAGAAGCTCAATCTCTTTCTTCGTGACAACTTTGGTTTCATGGTGGGTCTGGTACTCAGTGGCAGCGCTTTTGTCCTGATCTACGCCTACACGGTGAGATTCCTGGCCGTCTCCTTCAATACGGTTGAGGCCAGTCTGGGGAAGGTTACGCCCTCAATGGACGCAGCTGCGCGAACCCTCGGTCAAACCGCCGGT
>NZ_DDOI01000148.1:15458-18878 GCF_002341575.1 Marinobacter sp. UBA2498
ATACGCCGATCATGCGCAGTAGCCTGCTGGCGGCCGGTATACTGGTGTTTGTGGACGTGATGAAGGAGTTGCCGGCGACCATCATACTCCGGCCGTTCAACTTCGATACCCTGGCGGTCCGTGCCTACAGCCTGGCCTCTGACGAGCGATTGGCCGAGTCGGCCATGTCCTCCCTCGCCATTGTTGTGGTCGGGATCATTCCCGTGGTCATTCTGAGCCTGGCGATGCGTCGGTCCCGCCCGGGAAGTAAAACGGGGTAGCCACGGTTTACTCGGCGAACAGAAAAACCTGCGACATATCCAGCTCAAGCGAGACAGCCTGTCCCTCTTCCGGCAGAAACACCCCGGGCACTTTTGCATGCAGGTGCATTTCCTGCCCGTCCGGCCCGTGAGCACAAATATGCAACAGACTGGTCGGGCCGAGCAGTCGGGACATCAGAACATGGCTGGTGCGGTCATCACCGGCCTGTCCTTCAAGTTGCCTGACTTTGACCGCCTCCGGACGGATCAGAATTCTAGCGCTGCTGCCGTCCTCAAAACCTTTAGCTTCCAGGTGGCCCAATGGCGTTGTCACCACGCCGTTGTGGACAACGCCGCGATGTTCGTTCACCTGCCCGAAAAAGTTGACCACGAACGGCTCGGCAGGATTGCAGTAAAGGTCTGTAGGAGTTCCCGTTTGCACGATCTCTCCGTCTCGCATCAGTGCGATCCGATCTGCCATGAACATGGCTTCCTCCGGGTCATGAGTAACCAGAAGAGTGGCCGTGTTCAGCTCTTTCAGCACATGCAGTGTATCGTCCCGAATCTGGTCGCGCAGCCGGGCGTCGAGGCTGGAGAATGGTTCGTCCAGCAGCATGACCCGTGGCGACGGAGCAAGGGCCCTGGCCAGGGCTACCCGCTGCTGCTGACCACCTGAGAGGGTATGTGGGTAAACATTGGCGGCATCGGCCATGCCCAGGCGCCCCAACAGTTCGAGTGCGCGCGTACGTTGCTGCTTTTTCGGCATGGAGCTGATGCCGAAGCAGACGTTCTCCAGCACCGTCAGATGGGGGAAGAGTGCAGATTCCTGGAATGCCAGGCCCACATTCCGCTTTTCCGGGGGTACCTGCACGCCACCGGGTGCCGAAACCAGGGAGCTGCCGAGAAAGACTTTGCCGCGGGACGGCGTCTGGAGGCCTGCAGCGATACGCAGCAGCGTTGTTTTGCCGCAGCCAGAAGGGCCGAGGAGGCAGACAACCTCGCCTGCTTCCAGATGCAGGTTGATGTCTTTGACAACGCTATCGCCATGGAATTGGCAATGCACGCGGTCAAGCATCAATGACGGGCCCGACAGGCCGTTCTCGAGTTGGTCGCTGTAGGTTGGGCTTTCCTGATAAATGCTCATGGTGCCGATCCAGCCTCCCGGTTCAAACTCCAGTGGAGGTGCAATTGTAAGCTTGTTGCGTCTGATTGTGTATTGAATACGTAAAAGCGACTGATTCCTATTTATTGACTTCTATGCCCGGGTTCGTTTAAATCGCATCTAAATACTAATCGTTTTCACCTGCAATAGTAATTAGCAACCAAGGAGAGATCCCGTGGTATCTCATAAAGCGAAGTTGGCAGCCGCTGCCCTGGCAACAACACTGGCAGCAACGAGTGTCTCCGCGAGTGAAGTCAACCTGTACTCTGCGCGGCACTACGATTCGGACCAGGCAATTTATAACGCCTTCACCGAGGAGACCGGCATCAAGGTCAACCTGATTGAGGGGAAGTCCGATGCGTTGATCCAGCGAATCCAGCGAGAAGGTGTCGCCAGCCCGGCCGATATCCTGATTACCGTTGACGCGGGTAACCTCTGGCGAGCCGACCAGGAAGGCATCTTCCAGCCGGTGGATTCGGAAGTTCTGAACAGCCGTCTGCCGGATTCCCTGCGTCATCCGGAAGGGCATTGGTTCGGCTTCAGTCAGCGTCTGCGCGTGATCTACTACGATCGTTCAGACTTTGATCCTTCCCGGATCAGTCAGTACGAGGACCTGGCCAACCCGGAATTCAAGGGCGAGATCTGCATCCGGTCCTCCAGCAACATCTACAACCAGTCATTGCTGGCCAGCCTCGTTGAGTACCACGGCGAAGAAGGCGCTGAGGAGTGGGCGCAGGGCGTAGTCAATAACATGGCCCGTGATCCCCAGGGTGGCGACACCGATCAGATCCGTGCTGTGGCTGCCGGTGAATGCAACCTGGCGGTTGGCAACCATTACTACTACGCGCGCCTGCTGAACTCTGATGATGTTGCAGACCGTGAAGTGGCCCGGGAGGTTGGCATTATCTTCCCGAACCAGGATGGCCGTGGTGTTCACGCCAACATCGGTGGTGCGGGTGTGGTGGCTACCGCGCCTAACCGCGACAACGCTGTCCGGTTCCTGGAGTTCCTGTCCTCCGATACCGCCCAGCAGATCTTCGCTGAGAGCAATCACGAGTTCCCGGCGGTAGACGGTGTACTGAAGAATCCGGTGCTGGATTCCTGGGGCAACCTGAACATTGATGACATCAATGTGAGCGTACTGGGCACCAACAATCCGGAAGCGGTGAAGATCTTCGACCGTGTGGGCTGGCGTTAATCGAAGTATCACGAAATTGATCGCAGATTACGCTTGAGAGAGCGTGCCCAAGGGCCGGATGTTGGTAAGACATCCGGCCCTTTTTATTTTATCGAGGCACCGGCTGTGCTTCCTGTTACCTGATGAGCGGGTAGAATAGCCGGATGACCCGATCGCCGCTGGTTTTCCGTCTCTCCTTTCTTGCCATTGTCGCGTTTTTGATGGCCATGATCTGGCTTCTGCTGCGGCAACTGGGCATGCCTGCCAGCTTTGCACCAACGGTGCTGTCCGACTGGTTTGCCAGTCAGGGGACTCTTGGGCCGGTATTACTGATGCTCCTGATGGTTCTTGCTGTCGTGGTCGGGCCAATACCCACGTTGCCGATCAGTGCGGCGTCCGGCCTGGTTTACGGAATGTTCAACGGAACGGCAATCGCGGTAGCCGGTGCACTGGCGGGTTCGCTGATTGCCTTTTATCTGGCGCGAGTGCTTGGTCGCGATGCTGTTCAGCAGAAGCTCGAAAACAACCCGGTATTCTCGGCCAGAGGGTCACAGCGGTTCCTGTTTATTGCAGTCCTCCTCACCCGGTTAATCCCGGTGTTCTCCTTCGCCCTGATCAGCTATGCCGCCGGAGTGACGGCGATACACCTTTGGCGTTACGCCTTGGCAACGGTTATTGGAATGTTACCCATGACCTTTGTGTTTGCCGGGTTGGGGCATACCCTCGAGCTTAACCCCACCCTGACCGTTATAGCGGCAGCTACGGTATTGCTGGTCATGAGCACGTTGCCCCTTTACCTGCGGCATCGCCCACATTCCCGTCTGGCTCGCTGGCTGCAGCTG
>NZ_DDOI01000148.1:18924-23311 GCF_002341575.1 Marinobacter sp. UBA2498
GGCTCGCTGGCTGCAGCTGGATGGAAGGGTCTGATGCCCGCTGCAGATTCTCAATTTCCCACAAGCGACTCGATATCCTGATAGACGGTCGCAGCATCCGTTACCCTGGCGAGCCAGCTCAGAGGAATGCCGTTCTCACCGCCAACACCGTGCATGGCGGCCATGGCCGGGCCAATCAGCCAGGCTCGACCGCAGGAGTCACCACCACAATGAATGTTGGCGCGGATGGCTTCGGTGTAGCTCCGGGCCGTGTTCAGAATGTGAAAGCTGACCGGCATGGCTTCCTGCAGGTAACAGGTGCGGCCAAACGTGTCACCGGCAGCAACGCCGTTCAGTTCCGAGCTCTCAAGTGCCCGTTTGAGGGACGCCTGATCGGGTGCTTCGTCGATGGCCGAATTCATTGCCTTGGCAAGAGGCTCGCCCCTGAATAGCCCGTCCAGAAGCACCGCTGCACACTTTGCCCAGGCAACGGCCTCGTCGTTGTGATTGGTAACCCGCACGGCTGCTTCAACAACGTCCAGGAGGTTTGTGCTTCCGCTATGGGCGGCAACGAGTGGCGGCAGCTTGGACACCGCAGGCAACTGCATGTCGTCGGCGCCACTCGCCGGTACCAGATTGCGGTCGATGGTTTCCGCCAGATGAACGCCGGCGTCCTGAATGGCCTTTTCCTTGTACGTCAGGCTGATGGCCTCCCGCACCGGCTGCGCAAGCGCGCTGCCGCTCAGACGGCGGGTGTAGGGCATGACCTTCTGCACCAGAATCCGCTTCTGTTTGTCGGAAAGATCATCCGGCATGCCGGACTGCGCCTCCTCGACCGCCTTGCGCTCGATCGCATTGAAATTCTCCAGCGTGATCCGTGTCGGGTTATCGATGAATCCCCGCCACTGGCCACCGGGCCCAAAGAACGAACGAAACCGGCGCTGGTAATCGCGGATGTCCAGATTGCCGTTGGTGGCCAGTAAGCTGTCGGTCAGCACGCCGGTGGCTGCGCCGTAGTGACTCACATCGCCAACCTGTTTCCCCTCGTGAGCGAAGTAACCGAATCCCTTTGTGTAGTACTCGGCTCGTGGAGGCAGGAATTCGGGCGACTGTCCACCCACCTCCAGAATGCGCTCGCTGTTGTAGAGCCAGTGCAAACCCAGGCTGGCTGCGTCTGCGACCCAGCCGCCTGCCAGAGCAGCGGTGATGGCGCCTTTTCTTTCGGGAGGGAGATTGCTGACCATGGGAGATCCTTGATGTCCGGTTTGTGAGTCCGACCTGAAGGATTATTCGATAACGTCGCTGATCTGGACCGTTGGCTGAACGTTGGTGAAGTTCGGGATGTCGCCAAGAATTTCCTTGGCATGGGGGCCGAAGGCGGTCTGGAAATCGGCAACAGAGTCAAAATACATGTGGCCCATGGCAATGTAAGTGGGGCCCTCTCCCGGGGCGCCGCCGGCCAACCCGGATTCGATGGCTGTGCGCTTGCAGGCATCGCCCAGCCTGTCGCGGACCAACGCCATGTGCGTGTCTCGGTAGTAGGCAAGGTCAAAGGTGCTTTCTGCGGTTTTCGGATACATCACACTGACTTTGATCATTTCGGGCCTCGGTTTGTGGAATCGCGGGGACCCTCTTTTAGCGCCTCGGCCACCCGTTCGTCAATCTTGCGGATAAGCTCCTCGTCTGCCTCGCCAGAGGAATGTGCTTTTAACATGTCGGTGCTTGCCCGCAGATTGCCGATAAAGGTCCGGCAGTCCTTGCACATCATCAGGTGCATTTTGACTGACATGTTCTGGAGAACAGGCAGCTCGCCATCAATATAGTCGCTGGCAATTACCGCGAGATCCCTGCACATCAGCATTCGCCGGTCTCCTGGAAATTCTCCACCATCAGAAAGATCTTTTGCCTCGCTCGATGCAAAAGAACACGAAGATTAGAGGCACTGACGTCAAGAATGTTACAGACGTCATCGGATTTATGCTGGTGGGCTTCGTAGAGCATCAGCGCCGAGCGCTGGGTTTCCGGAAGGGAGGAGAGGTGTTTGTCGAGGCAATCGCTGAGGGCGCCGTTCTCCATCAGGGTGTCGGCGGATTCATGGAATTGAAGTTTGGGTGGCAACTCCCAGCGTCCTTTGGCGTTAAAACGATGGGCCAGTTCTGGCTCCAGGATGTCCGAAAAGTCTGTTGGGACTTCCCTGTTGGCCGATCGAAGCTGATTCTTGCAACGGTTGGCAACAACCCGGTGCAACCAGGTTTTTAAACCTGAACGACCTTCAAAGCCATGGATCGCATCAATAACTTTAACCCAGCAATCCTGAACGGCTTCTTCTGCACTGGAATGATCCAGATAGAACCGGGCGACTGCTAACATGCCGGGGGTGTAGGCACGTACTGCTTCCTGAAAAGAGTCATTATCACCCGTTTTCAAGCCCTGAATCAGTTCTATCTCCTTTTCCCGACTTGAGTCAGTCATGACCGTTCCCTTTTATGAGCAATTGTTCAAGAATAGCAGTAAGTTTGGAAATCGGTCGATAAGTTCCCGGCGTATTCGGTAGGCGGTGTAATCAAATTGTTAGATATTCATGAGCAATCGTTGACACAATGCGTTGCCGAACGACGTACAACAACGGTAAGCCGGTAACGAACACTGAGCCCAAGGTTTGATGTAACACTTCCGGGATTGGGGTGTCTCTTCGTTATCACGTTCAAGGTAGAAAGGATTATTTCATGACACTCAAGAAATGGATTCTGGTCGCGTTGATTGCGGCTGTGGTTGTCGGGTTTATTGCCAGTGGTGGTAGCGAGCTTCTGACTCTCGAGAACCTGAAGCAAAACCAACAGTCCCTCGGTAACTGGATCGATCATAATCTGTTGGTTGCGGTGCTGGGCTTCGTTGTTGTTTATGTCGTGGTAACAGCGCTTTCTCTGCCAGGCGCTACCATCATGACTCTGGCTGGTGGTGCGTTTTTCGGCAATCTCTACGGTCTGGCAGCCGTCTCCGTTGCTTCAACTATCGGTGCGTCGCTTGCTTTCCTGGTGGCGCGGTTCCTGATGCGAGACACGCTTCGAAAACGGTATGGCGAAACCGTGGCGAAGATGGATCGCGGCATTGAAAAAGACGGCGCCTTCTACCTTGCAACCCTGCGGCTTGTGCCGGTATTTCCCTTCTTCCTGATCAACCTGGCCATGGGCCTGACGGCCATGAAGCTGCGCACCTATGCGCTGGTAAGCTGGATCGCCATGTTGCCCGGCACCTTTGTTTATGTGAATGCGGGTACCCAGTTGGGCCAGATCCAGTCCACCGGCGACATCGTCTCGGCCGATCTACTGCTCTCCTTCGCGCTACTGGGTCTGTTCCCGCTGATTGCCAAATTTGTGGTGGGCTTTATCCGCCGCCGCAAAGTGTACGCCGGCTGGCAGAAGCCCGAACATTTCGATTACAACCTGCTGGTCATAGGCGGTGGCTCTGCCGGTCTGGTCTCCGCCTACATTGCCGCAGCCGTGAAAGCCAGGGTGGCTCTCATAGAGAAGCACAAGATGGGTGGCGATTGCCTGAATACCGGCTGCGTACCCTCCAAGGCCCTGATCCGCAGCGCCAAGGCCGCGGATACCCTGCGCCATGCCAATCGGTACGGGTTGGAGTCCGTGCCGGTTAAAGGCTCGTTCAAGACCATTATGAACCGAGTCAAAGATGTTATCGCCAAAGTGGAGCCCCACGACTCCCCGGAGCGATACCGAAAGCTGGGTGTTGATTGCATCGCCGGTGAAGCCAGCTTCGTGTCGCCCTGGGAGCTTGAGGTCCGGCACAACGATGGCCGCACGGAGCGCCTGACTGCCCGCAGTATCGTTGTTGCCACCGGCGGCAAGCCGGCCGTACCTCCGATCCCCGGTCTCAAGGACATGCAGCCGCTGACCTCCGACAACCTGTGGGAGCTGGAAGAGCAGCCGGAACGTCTGTTGGTGCTGGGCGGTGGTCCGATTGGCTCCGAACTGGCCCATGCCTTTGCCCGACTGGGCAGCAAGGTGACCCAGGTGGAGATGGGTGAACGCCTGCTGGCCAAGGAGGATGAGGATGTCTCCGAACTGGTTCTGAAGCAGTTCCAGGCGGACGGTGTGGATGTCCGGCTGAAACATGCTGCTGCCGAGTTCCGTATAGAGGAAGGAGAGAAAGTTGCCTATTGCGAGCACGCGGGTGAGCGGGTGCGCATTCCTTTCGACCAGGTTCTGGTTGCTGTTGGCCGTGCGGCCAACACCGCCGGCCTGAACCTGGAGCGGATTGGTGTGGATACCCTGCCGAACGGAACCGTACCGGTAGAGGAAGACATGAGCCTGAGGTACCCGAACGTATTTGCCTGCGGCGATGTGGCTGGTCCATAACAGTTCACCCACGCGGCGGCCCATCAGGCCTG
>NZ_DDOI01000024.1:0-180 GCF_002341575.1 Marinobacter sp. UBA2498
CGGTCTCCAGCCTCACCGACTATCGCTTCAGCCCGCCGCTGGACACGCCCGCCACTCCAGAGCGAGTGCTGGATGCCGTCACCGCAAGCCAGACCTGGGCCGACAAGCAACAGGAAGCTTCCTGATGGAACGTCGAAAGCTCTGGTATCAGGCCGTTGCAGACTGCGAAGCACGCGGTGA
>NZ_DDOI01000024.1:328-22566 GCF_002341575.1 Marinobacter sp. UBA2498
AGCCCTATGTCCTGATTTCTGTGCTGGGCGTGACCGGATCGGTCCCCCGGGAACCCGCCAGCAAGATGGTGGTCACCGGTGAACACAGTTACGACACTATCGGCGGCGGGCACCTGGAGTACCGGGTTTGCCAGCAGGCCCGGGAAAGGCTCGCCCGTCGGGACTATACCAGCGACCTGGCGCACTTCCCGCTGGGCGCCAGCCTTGGCCAGTGTTGCGGCGGCAGCGTCTCTGTGCTGCTGGAAGCGCACCCGGGATCTGAGCAGGAACTGGTGCTGTTCGGTGCCGGCCATGTCGCCAAGGCGCTGGTCACCATCCTGGCCGAGCTGCCCTGGCGAATCACCTGGGTGGACGAGCGTTTTGACCAGTTCCCGTCCGATGTGCCCGTCAATGTCCATGTCCACCACACCGATGATCCCGTTGGTGATGCGCCTGACCTGTGCTCGGGAAAACAGGTTCTGATCCTGACCCACAATCACCAGCTGGATTTCGACCTATGTCGCGCTCTACTAACCGCCGGAAATTGCGCGGGGCTGGGCCTGATCGGATCAGAAACCAAGGCGGATCGATTCCGCAAGCGTCTGGACCACCGGGGCTTCAGTGCCGATGCCATCAACACCCTCCGCTGCCCAGTAGGCCATCCTGATGTCCCGGGCAAACGGCCGATGGAAGTGGCCGTCTCGATCAGTGCCGAATTACTGATCCTGACCACACCCCACCAGACAACCTCCGCTCGACGAGGCCTGCCCTGGCATCAACTCCGGGGGCTGATCCAGAACACCGATGCGAAAGAGACAACCGAATGACCATTGAAGCACTCAACTCCCTAGGCCCCGAGGAAGCCGAAGCCCGGTTCCGGGACTGCTGCGCGGCGAATCCTTGGATTCAGGGAATGCTGGACGCCCGACCCTATGCCAGCCCTGAAGCCCTCCTATCCCGTAGCCATGAACTCTGGCCAGAGCTGACCGAGCAAGACTGGCTCGACGCCTTTGAAGCTCATCCGAAGATCGGAGACGTCAACAGCCTGCGTGCAAAATACGCCAGCACCAAGGCCATGGCCAGTGGCGAACAGGTCGGAGCCAGCACGGCCTCCGAGAATGTTCTGCAGCGCCTCAAGGCCGGTAATGACGCGTACCTCGCGAAGTTCGGTTTCATTTTCATCATCTGCGCCTCCGGCAAATCGGCCAGCGAAATGCTGGAGCTGCTGGAAGCCCGCCTGCCCAACAGCCGCTCCGAAGAACTTAAGAACGCAGCCAAAGAACAGGCAAAGATTACCGAGTTGCGACTGGAGAAACTGCTATGAGTACTAAAAGCCCCATTACTACTCACATTCTAGATCTGGGCAGCGGCCAGCCTGCGGCCGGTGTCGCGGTCAGGCTCTACCGGGTCCATGACCAGAATCATACCGCCATTGCCAGCGGGACCACCGATGCCGATGGCCGAGTGATGAACTGGTTCGATACCGCCATTGAGGCCGGCCACTATCAGCTCCGGTTTGCGACCGGAGACTGGTACGAAGGCTGCGGGATGGACACCTTCTTCCCCGAGGTCTGCCTAGATTTCAGGGTCAAAGATCCTGACGCACATTACCACGTTCCCCTGCTGCTGAATCAGTGGGGCTATTCAACGTATCGGGGGAGCTGATGACTAATGTGACAGATCCACACCTCCCGCAAGGCTGTGAGGCCCACCGGGGCACGTTGCTCCATTTTCTGGAAGATCCGGGCAACGAACCGAAGCCGGCTGCAGGCAGTGTGGCCCTCTTCGAGGACGGTCTCCTGATCTTGCATCAGGGTAAGGTGCTTGTAGCCGGTGATGCCAACGAATGGTTAAACCGGTTACCCGAGAGCACCCCGGTGACCCATTGGAAAGACCAGTTGATCCTGCCCGGTTTTATCGACACCCACGTACACATGCCCCAGCTCGGGGTTATGGCCAGTTACGGTGCCCAGTTACTGGACTGGCTGGAAACCTACACCTTTCCGCACGAGGCGCGATTCAGCGATATAGACTGGGCTCGGGCCGAAGCGAGCCGGTTTACCGACCTGCTGCTGCGCTACGGCACCACCTCGGGCCTGGTTTTCTGCACGTCCCACTCGGAATCGGTGCACGCCCTGTTTGAGGCTGGCGAACAACGGGGGATGGCGCTGACCGCCGGCAAGACGATGATGGATCGCCACGCCCCCGAAAACCTCAAAGACACCGCCCAGGCCAGCTACGACGACAGCCTCGAACTGCTGAACACCTGGCACAAGCACGGAAGGCAACGTTACGCGATCACACCTCGGTTTGCGGCCACTTCGACCCCTGAACAGCTGTCGCTCGCCGGTAAGCTGGCCGCTCAGCATCCAGATGTCATGGTGCAGACCCATTGGGCGGAGAATACAGGCGAAATCGAGTGGATCCGTGAACTGTTCCCGGAGCGCTCTAGCTATCTGGACGTTTATGATCACTATGGCCTGCTGGGAGATCACACCATTCTGGCACACGGCATCCATATTGACGACGTCGACCGCAAACGACTGTCAGAGACCGGCACCCGCATCGCCTTCTGCCCCACCTCCAACACTTTTCTCGGCAGCGGACTGTTCGACTTTCAGGAAGCCCGCGAAGCCGGAGTGACGGTCGGACTGGCATCTGACGTTGGCGGAGGTACCAGCCTGTCCATGCTGGCCACCATGGCCGAGGCCTATAAGGTTTGCCGGCTTCGCGGCCAGACCTTGACGCCCTGGCAGGCGTTTTACCTCGCCACACTTGGCAATGCCCGGGCACTGCATCAGGACCAGCAGACCGGCAGTTTCCAACCAGGGTGCCATGCAGACTTCGTGGTCCTTGATCCGGGCGGAACACCTCAGCTGGCCATGAAGCGGCAATACGCGCGCACCCCCTTCGAAACCCTGTTCAACCTGATGATCCTGGGAGACGACCGGGCAATTACCGCTACCATCGTAGCTGGCGAAATACGCTATCAGGCTGCAAGCGCAACCATCGCGCCTTCCTCACTCAAATCCACTCATTTCACTCAAGGAGCCTGAGCCATGGAAGCCTATCTCAGTGAATGGCTGTCCCTTCTGGTCCGCTGGTTTCATGTCATTGCCGGAGTTGCCTGGATTGGCGCTTCGTTCTATTTCATCTGGCTGGACAACCACCTGCGGGAACCACCGGAGTGGAAGAAAAAGGAGGGCATCAAGGGTGACCTTTGGGCCATTCACGGCGGTGGTTTTTACGAAGTCGCCAAATACAAACTGGGTCCCAAGGCAATGCCCCGGGAACTACACTGGTTCAAGTGGGAAGCCTATTCGACCCTGCTCAGCGGTCTGGCACTACTGTTTGTCGTCTACTACATGGGGTCGCCTGCCTATCTGATCGACCCATCCAAAGCGGACCTGAGCCGCGGCGCAGCCATCGCGATCGGGCTGGGCAGCATTGCGGTGGTACTCGTAATCTACGAGGCTTTGATCCGCAGTCCTCTTGCCGATAAAGGCAAAGCGTTTGCGCTCATACTGTTCGGCATTCTGGTACTGGTCGACTGGGGGCTATTCCAGGTGTTCTCTGGACGCGGCGCTTATATTCATGTTGGCGCCATTATCGGGACCATCATGGTCGCCAACGTCTTTCTGGGCATCATGCCTTCCCAGCGCGCCCTAGTGGCTTCGGTACGGGCAGGGGAAGAGGCGAATGAGAAGGTCGCCCGCCTGGCCACTCTGGCCAAACTGCGCTCTACTCACAACAACTACCTGACTCTGCCGATCATCTTCATCATGATCAGCAACCATTATCCACTACTCTATGGCCACCCCCATGGCTGGGCTGTTCTCGCCGCCATCGGATTCATTACCGCCTTTGCAAGGCATTATTTCAACCTGCGGCACAGGGATATCAACCGTCCCTGGATACTGGTTGTTGTGGCTATGCTGACTTTTGCATTGATTTGGATTATCGCGCCAAGCACTCAAACCAATACAGCCAACACCAACACTCCGATAATCAGCGACCAGGCTGCAACGACCATCGTGAACACCCACTGCACCGCCTGCCATGCCAGCAATCCCAGCCATCCGGCATTTCAGGCTCCGCCCGCGGGTATTGAACTGGAGAGCCTCTCGCTTCTGGCGGTCCATGCCGACAAAGTGCATCAGGTGGCAGTAGACTCCCACTACATGCCTCTGGGTAACCTGACCGGTATGAGCGAGGAGGAGCGTCAACAACTGGGCCAATGGCTGCGGGCCAACAAGCCCTGATTCGGTAACCAGAAAGGGCCTCTCGGGGGAGGCCCTTTCTGGTTGCAGACGTTACTGACTGCTTACTTTCGAGCTTCGGCCGCTTTTTCCGCGGCATCAAAATTCGCCTGAATCCGCTGCAACAGATAATCCCGGGCAGAGATGGGCGGATATTTCTTTTCCGGCCCCTGAATAATCTGGTTCTTGTTCGCCTGGCAGAAGAACGCCATGCTGTATCGAGGGCCGTTGTATTCACCCGCTTTCGGCATCCTGACCCGGTGCAGGGTAGACTTCAGACGGTCATCGCTCCAGCGCATCAGCATGTCGCCAATATTGCAGGTAATCCGCTCCTCTTTCGGCACCACACTGAACCACTCCCGGTTATCTCCCTTGCCTTCGGCATCCTTGCCGGGGCTGACCTGCAAGCCACCTTGTCCCTCCTGCTGAAACACCATGGTCAGGCAATCAAAATCGGTATGGGCACCAGCACGCCAGATGGACTCGTCCAGACGGACGTCGTCGGTCAGAGGCAGATAATGCAGCAGCCGGAGAGTACTCTGATAATCATCCTGGCTGCGATCATGAGCACGGGCAAAGAAGTCCCGCCCAAAGCCAAGGCGATCGGAAAAACACGACAGCACCTGCATACCCAGTTGCCAGGCGCGATGCTCGAAATCGAGCATAACTCGGTTAAACTCCGGGACCACCGTCTGGTTGGGCCAAAGACCATCCATATGTGGCAGGGTAATCTGGAAGGACTCCTTATCATCCGCCGTTCCAGTGGACGGCCGTACCTGTGACTTGAACTCCCAACCAGCATTCAGGCCTTTTTTCAGCGAATAAGGCTGCTTACCGGTTTCCGACAACGCAAAAAAACGCTCGGACAAGCTGAACGCCTGTTTGATCAGGTCGAGTTCAAGCCCGTGGTTGGACAGTTGGAAAAAGCCAACGTCGGTGGCCGCTTGCCAAAGCTGGTCAGTGATCTCTTCCCGTCGGCGATCGAAGTCGGAAAGGTCGATAACGGGTATTTCCCCTTCGACCTCCCGGCCCAGGCCACCAAAAGTGGTTTCCAGATTCAATTCTTTCAGGGCGTATTTTTCTGCAGTTTTGGTCATTGTGCCTCCCGGCATATCGTCAATGAATAGAACGAGATCCGGAAGCGGACAAGGCGGGAGTGCGGGAGGCAGAGCATAGCCATCGCCGCCAACCGCGCCTGCACGCTCTTCCGGTCGACGACTGAGCAATGACCCGAAACCGCTTTTCTTGCGATTCCTGACTGCTTCTACTCAGACTCGCAGGTGATCCCCTAAGGAACCTCACCTGCCAAATGAAAGGAAGCAGCATTTGTGCCACACAACTGAAGCAATGACCTCTTGGAAATTCAAGAAGTTGAGCACGTGGATAGGGCTCAGGCGTACCTTGGAAGAACTATTTAGGAGCACCCTACAGATGCGGCGCACCAACAGGGTGCCCGAAATTAAGCGCCCACGGCCCAGGAACCCAATTTGACCAACCGGTCAGAAAATGGACGCAATCTTGCATAGCAGTCCTGCGAATGCATTATTGAGAAGAGTAGAAGCGGCCAGAGGAACGCGCGATACCCGCAACACCTCGGGACATTGCTCTTAGACACCAAGAGGAGCAACCATTGGATTACCTTATCAAGAACGCAGTGGCAATCGCATCCACCGAGTTTCCAGATGCCCGGGATCTGCGTATCCAGGGCGGATACATTACCGAGCTTGGCGATGCTCTGGTCCCGACACAGGAGGCCCCAGAAACAGTCATTGATGCCTCTGGCTGCGTGGTCTGGCCAGGTTTGGTGAACACTCACCACCACCTTGCCCAGTCCATCATGAAAGGCGTACCGGGAGGACTGAACCAAAATCTTGGCGAGTGGCTCAGCAGTGTCCCCTATCGGTTCTGGCCAAAGGTTACGCCAGAACTGATGTACCACGCCGCCCGCCTTGGATTGTATGAACTGATCCGCTCCGGCACCACCACCTGCGCAGATCATCATTACCTTTACCACAGCACCACAAGCCCAGAGCTGGAAGAAACGGTCTGGCAGGCCGCCGAAGAACTCGGTATTCGCATGGTTTTATGCCGGGGTAGTGCTACGGAAACCGGCTCCCATGAAGGCATGATTAAACACAGGATCAAGCCGGAAACCGTCGATCAGATTATTGAGCGCCTCGACATAACCCGAAAAAAGCACCATCAGACCGGGCGCGACGCGATGAAAAAGCTGGTCGTGGCGCCGACCAGCCTGATCCATTCAAGTTCACCGGATAGCCTGAAGGCCCAGGCAGCGTGGGCAAGATCAAACGGCCTGAAAATGCATTCGCACTTGCTGGAGGTGACGTTCGACGAAACCCAAGCCCGTCAAAAATATGGTCAGAGCGCGATTGATTATGCCGAATCCTGCGGCTGGCTGGGTGAGGACGTCTGGTACGCGCATCTGGTTCACAGCGACGCTCATACTATCGAACGTCTTGCTGCTACCAAGACTGGCATAGCGCATTGTCCCACTTCGAACTGCCGCCTAGGCAGCGGAATCGCGCCGGTAATCAGAATGAGTGAGGCCGGCGTCCCCGTTTCCCTGGGAGTAGACGGCTCGGCTTCGGCCGAATCCGGATCAATGTTACAGGAGCTGAACCTGGCCTGGCTGATTCATCGGGCAAAAAACGGGCCCGATGCTACTACACTGGAACAGGTTCTTGAGTGGGGAAGTCAGAGTGGCGCTGATATTCTGGGTTTAGAGAATACCGGCAGCTTGGCCATCGGAAAAGCCGCAGACCTGGTTCTGTATGACATTGATAAGCCCCGCTTTGCCGGGGTGCACGTTCCGCTGATGTCACCGCTGATGTGTGGTGAACCTGTGCACGTCCGAGACAGTTTTATACAGGGCAAGCGTATTGTCAGCGATGGATGTGTCGTCGGTCTGGATGAATCGGAGTTAACACGCAACGTCCGGAATAGCGTTGCGGCACTGCTGGAAAGCGCCTGAACAGGCAACGGCCATAAAAAAACCGGCAGGCGTTCTAATTACCTGCCGGTTTTTTGTTAAAACACAGGCTTTTACTGCGGCAGAGTTGCGGTCATGCCTTCAACGTACCAGTCCATACCTGCCAGCTCTTCCTTGGTCATGGAAACGCCCTCAGGCACTCGAAGTTCGCCCGCCTGATCTTTCAAGGGGCCTGTGAACGGATGAAACTCGCCCTCATCGATCGACTTCATAACCGAATCCACTTTGGCGCGTTGCTCATCGGTCAGACGCTCTGAGATACCAACCACCTGAATCACGTCATCAGAGATGCCGCCCCAGTAATCGGCCGGCTCCCAGGAACCGTCCATGACCGATTGCACGGTATCGATATAGTAGGGAGCCCAGTCGTTAACCACAGACAACAGGTGCGCATCGCCCCCAAACTTCCGCATATCAGAGGCCTGACCGACACCCCAGTTTCCCCTTTTGCCTGCCGCAATCAGCGGTGCCGGACTGTCAGTGTGCTGAACAATTACGTCAGCACCCTGATCCATCAGGGCATTGGCTGCATCGGCCTCTTTCGCCGGGTCGAACCAAGTGTTGACCCAAACGACCTTGAGTTCAATGTCCGGATTAACCTCCTTGGCACCCAGGTACACAGCGTTGATATCCCGAATTACTTCGGGAATTGGGAAAGATGCAATATAGCCCAGGGTATCCGTTTCGGTCACCAGGCCAGCGGCTGTTCCGGTGACATAGCGACCTTCATAGGTCACGGACAGATAGGTGCCAAGGTTTTCACCGCGCTTATACCCCGTGGCATGCAGGAAGGTAACGTCGGGAAATTGCTCTGCTACCCGAGCCGTCGGGTTCATGAATCCGAAGGAGGTGGTGAAGATCACATCATTGCCGGCCTGGGCCAGACGCCGAATGGTGCGTTCAGCGTCAGCACCCTCACTCACGTTCTCCACATAGGTGGTATCCACCTTATCGCCAAAATGCTCTTCAAGAGCCAGACGACCCAGGTCATGCTGATAGCTCCAGCCGTGATCCCCGATGGGACCAACGTAGACGAAGCCAACCTTCATGGGATCTTCTGCCACCGCGGACATGGACATACTTAGTGTGGCAGCAAGTACCAGACTAGATTTTAGTTTCATGGATACTCTCCTGAGCGTTTCTCTCGTTTCGCGTTTTAGTTTGAATCGCTTACAACACGAACACAGCAAAAAGCTGGCCAACTGCTCAGGTTTTGTATAACTCTGTTTTAAAAAGCTTTTATGGAAAATTTACCCTGCACCTCGAACTACAAGGCACCAACTTGGACCAGTTTGCTCAGACTGCACCTCTTCGACTCGTGTACTTTCGCGAGCGTCAACTACAACTGAAAGTCTGACATGCTCTCGGATACCAAATTCGAGGCGGGATTAACGGTATTCTTTGGTGCCGGCCGGGCAGTGTGATCCACCCATTGCAGGACGAACCAATGGCCACTTTTGAGGAATCTTGCAATCTCATTCTGTGTCCAAATTTTTAGGTCTCATGTGGGCTTACTCGTTTAGGATCGGATCGATCGATTCAACCCAGTCTCCGACAAGGCAACACCTTAAACCGATTTAAAACGCGGCCGGCCACTTAACGCTGTCTACCGGGGTAAGTCCCGTCAGTTGTATAGCTATCCAATACTAAATCGGAGCAAATGGGCGACAGGTCAACCAACAGATCAGTGGATACAACTGTCAGTCCGCCATGGATCTGTGGATGCCTGATGCCTAATCGTGAACAGATATCGAGAGTGTCGTTTATCGGGAGGGGGTATTGTTCCCGTATATCGATCGTTTGTTCGAATTGATCAAAGACCAGGAAGGCGAGAAGCTCGATACGAGACAGTAAGTGATGAACTCTTCCGACCGAAGCACTACGGATTCGCACGCTCTCACCTGAGCTGCTGATCTCATGAACTTTGATGAACGGCTCGTAGTCTTTACCTCTTCCCCGGCCGCGAGTTTTGAGTAACTTTTCGTGCTTCGGATTAATCGGTTTATCAGTGTCTGTCATAAAAAAAGCCCCCTGCTAATCTGAGAATAGCAGGGGGCCTTTTTTGATCAAACTTTAATGTAAATGGTCAAACTTTAATGGTATTTATCAAACTATAATGTCCTCTGACATCAACGCCTTGCTGGCCTGTGGGGCTATTCTACAGTGACGCTCTTGGCCAGGTTCCGCGGCTGGTCCACATCGGTACCCTTCAACACAGCCACATGGTAGGACAGCAGCTGCAGTGGCACGGTGTACACGATCGGCGCGGTAATCGGATGCACTGACGGAATCTGCATCACGTGCAGGCCCTCTTCCGCTTTGACGTCAGCCTTTTTATCAGCAAAGACAAACAGTTCACCGCCGCGGGCCCGGACCTCTTCCAGGTTGGATTTCAGCTTCTCAACCAGGTCGTTGTTGGGAGCGACAGTGACCACTGGCATTTCGCTGTCGACCAGGGCCAGGGGGCCGTGCTTGAGCTCGCCGGCAGGATAGGCCTCGGCGTGGATGTAGGAGATTTCCTTGAGCTTGAGGGCACCTTCAAGAGCCACCGGGAACTGGGAACCGCGGCCCAGGAACAGGCTGTGGTTCTTATCCATGAATGCCTTGGACATTTCGGCGATCTCGCCATCCAGTGCCAGCACATCGCTGACCTGGCCAGGCACGAGGTGAAGGGCCTCGACGATTTCAGCTTCCTGCTCCTCGGGCAGCCCATTTTGACGGGCCAGAGCCAGGGTAAAGATCAGCAATGCCGTGAGCTGGGTGGTGAATGCCTTGGTGGAGGCCACGCCGATTTCCGGTCCTGCCTGGGTCATGATCACCAGGTCGGATTCGCGAACCAGGGAGCTGCCCGGCACGTTACAGATGGCCAATGCTGCCCGAAATCCTGCTTTTTTCGCCTGACGCAGGGCCGCCAGGGTATCGGCGGTTTCGCCGGACTGGGAAATACAGAGGAACAGGGTGTCCTGCTGGATCACGTGTTTGCGATAGCGGAATTCGGAAGCCACCTCCACGGAACAGGCAACGCCCGCCAGCTCCTCAATCCAGTAACGGGCCACCATACCGGCATGGTAACTGGTGCCACAGGCAATGATCTGGACGTGACGAACGTTTTCGAGGAGGTTCGCAGCCTCGGTCCCGAGGGCCTGTTCCAGTACCCGGGTCCTGGTGACCCGGCCTTCCATGGTCGCCTTGATCACTTTCGGCTGCTCGTAGATTTCCTTGAGCATGAAGTGACGGTACTCGCCCTTATCCGCCGAGTCGGTGCCGTGCTCAAAGCGGGTTACCTCCCGCTCGACGGGGCTGCCATCGCGATCGAGTATGGCAATGGCGTCCTTTCGGATATCGGCGATATCGCCTTCTTCCAGGAACATGAACCGGTCGGTCACTGGCAGCAGCGCCAGCTGGTCAGACGCGATGAAGTTTTCGCCAATACCCACACCAATGACCAGGGGGCTGCCCTCACGGCATACCACGAGGTGCTCCGGTTCGTCGGCGTGTACCACCGCCAGGGCATAGGCTCCACGCAAACGGGCGATCGCCGAACGCACGGAATCATGGAGATTACCCAGTGTGCGGTAGTGTTTCTCAATCAGGTGCGCGACGACTTCGGTATCGGTCTGGGACGTAAACTCGAAACCGTCAGCCCGCAATTCTTCACGCAGCTCCTGATAGTTTTCGATGATCCCGTTGTGGACAATAGCCAGCCGGTCGCCGGACATGTGCGGATGGGCGTTGATCTGAGAGGGCTCGCCATGGGTTGCCCAGCGGGTATGGGCAATGCCCAGTTGGCCTGCCAGGGGATTAGCTTCCATAGCTTCCGCCAGGGCGGCTACCTTGCCCACTTCACGAGCGCGCTGGACACTGTGGTCGCCACCGATGACGGCCATACCGGCCGAATCATATCCCCGGTATTCCAGACGGCGCAGACCCTCAAGAAGGATACCCTGAACGTCCCTTTCCGAAACCGCGCCTACAATTCCACACATGCTGTTCTACCTGTCTGTTGATCGTTTGTATCAGTGTTTCTTCGGCTTTTCCCAACCGGCGATATTGCGCTGCCGGCCCCGTGCGACAGCCAACTCGTGGTCGGCAACGTCGCGAGTTATGGTCGATCCTGCGCCAATGGTGGCCTCGGCCGCAACGGTAACCGGGGCGACCAGCGAACAATTAGAACCTACGAAAACACCATCGCCGAGCACCGTCCGGTACTTGTTCACACCATCATAATTACAGGTGATGGTTCCTGCACCCACATTCACATTACGGCCCAGTGAGGCATCACCCACATAGCTGAGATGGTTGATCTTGCTGCCCTCACCCACAATGGCCTTTTTGGTTTCCACGAAGTTGCCCACTTTGGTGTTGGCCGCCAGTTCCGTGCCCGGCCGGATACGTGCAAACGGCCCGATTTGGGCGCTGGCGCCAATTACGGCCCCTTCAATCACGCTGTTGGCCTTGATCTCCGCGCCATCTGCAATGGTGGCGTCCTTGATGACGCAACCGGGGCCAATGGATACATTACTGCCAAGGCTGACCTTGCCCTCGAATACCACGTTCACATCAATCCAGAGGTCATTGCCGATACTCAGCTCGCCACGGACATCTATCCGGGAGGGGTCCGCGAGTGTCGCTCCTTCTGTCATCAGCCGGTCAGCCTGCTGGCGCTGGAACCAGCGTTCCAGTTCAGCCAGTTGCAGGCGATTGTTGACTCCCTGGACTTCATAGGGATTCTCCGGCTGGGACACCGCAATACGGAGACCCTGTTCCACCGCCATGGCAATGATGTCGGTCAGATAATATTCGCCCTGGGCGTTGCTGTTGGAGAGCGTCGGCAACCAGGTTTTCAGGTGTTTCGCCGACACCGCAAGTATCCCGGTGTTCACTTCGCGGATCTGCTGCTGCTCGGGAGAGGCGTCTTTCTGCTCGACGATCGACTGCACGTCGCCATCAGCACTCCGGACAATCCGTCCGTATCCCTGGGGATTGTCCATGGTGACGGTCAACAAACCCAGGGTGTGGTCATCAAGTGTCCCAACCAATCCGTCGAGCGTCTCATGACGAGTCAGAGGCACATCGCCGTAAAGCACAAGAACACGGGCGTCATCGGGAAGATCCGGCAGGGCCTGAGCCACAGCATGGCCGGTACCCAACTGCTCACTCTGGGTGACCCAGTTTACCGAGGCCTCATCGGTGGTTTCCCGAACCTTGTCAGCACCATGACCTATGACCGTATGGATCCTCTCGGCGCCAAGCTGTTTGGCGGTGTCGATCACGTGATGAAGCATAGGGCGGCCGGCAATCGGATGCAGCACCTTTGGCAGTGCGGATTTCATTCTGGAACCCTGGCCAGCGGCCAGAATGACGACGTGTAGCGGGCTCATGGAAAAGTCAGGCTCCCGGAGTGTTTACTCTCTGAATGCTGAAAATAAAAAAACCGCACCCTTCAGGGCCGGACGGCCAACGCAACACGTTGGTCTTCCAGCCGCTCAGGATGCGGCTTCGGTGTTCGGCAAACCCGAAACGGAAATGCTTAGCGCATTTTGTTACGCAGCTGCTGGATGGTACGAAGCTGGGCAACAGCCTCGGCCAGCTCTGCAGCGGCACGGGAGTACTCGAATTCACCAGTCTTGTTGGCAAGTGCTTTCTCGGCTTCTTTCTGAGCTTCGAGCGCGGCTGCTTCGTCCACATCCTTTGCACGAACAGCGGTATCCGCCAACAAAGTCACCAGATTGGGCTGGACTTCCAGATACCCGCCGGACACGTAAAGAATTTCTTCCTCACCGCCCTGCTTGATAATCCGAATAGGGCCCGGCTTCAGCTGGGTCAGCAGTGGGGTGTGACCCGGGGCAATACCCAGGTCACCTTCAGAGCCCGCTGCGATCAGCATTTCCACCAATCCGGAATAGATCTTTGTTTCGGCACTTACCACATCACAATGCACGGTCATACCCATGTCAGTTGCCTCTTTGATCGATCCGGAAACAAATGCGTCGGCTCAGATTAGCTCTTTGCCTTGCTCTTCATTTCCTTCGCTTTCTCGACCGCTTCCTCAATGGTACCAACCATGTAGAACGCCTGCTCGGGCAGTTCATCATAGTCGCCATTCAGGATGCCCTTAAAGCTGCTGATGGTTTCCTTGAGGGAAACGTACTTACCGGGGGAACCGGTGAATACTTCAGCAACGTGGAACGGCTGGGACAGAAAACGCTCGATCTTACGGGCACGGGCTACAGTCAGCTTGTCTTCTTCTGACAGTTCATCCATACCCAGGATGGCGATGATGTCTTTCAGCTCCTTGTAGCGCTGCAGGTTGGTCTGCACGCCACGGGCCACTTCGTAATGCTCCTGACCGATGATCAGCGGATCCAGCTGACGAGAGGTGGAATCCAGCGGATCGATCGCCGGGTAGATACCCTTGGAAGCGATGTCACGGCTCAGTACAACGGTAGCATCCAGGTGCGAGAAGGTGGTTGCAGGCGACGGGTCAGTCAAGTCATCCGCCGGTACGTATACCGCCTGGATGGACGTGATGGAACCGTTCTTGGTGGAGGTAATACGCTCCTGCAGCTGACCCATCTCTTCAGCCAGAGTCGGCTGGTAACCTACCGCAGACGGCATACGGCCGAGCAGTGCGGATACTTCGGTACCTGCCAGGGTGTAACGGTAGATGTTGTCGACGAACAACAGTACGTCACGACCTTCGTCCCGGAACTTCTCGGCCATGGTGAGACCGGTCAGGGCCACACGCAGACGGTTTCCGGGGGGCTCATTCATCTGGCCGTAAACCATGGCAACCTTATCGAGAACGTTGGACTCCTTCATTTCGTAGTAGAAGTCGTTACCTTCCCGGGTCCGCTCACCAACACCTGCGAATACGGAGAGACCGGAGTGCTCTTTCGCGATGTTGTTGATCAGCTCCATCATGTTTACGGTTTTACCAACACCGGCACCACCGAACAGGCCAACCTTACCACCCTTGGCGAACGGGCAGATCAGGTCGATAACCTTGATGCCGGTTTCCAGCAGGTCCGCAGACGCTGCCTGATCGGCATAGCCCGGTGCCTTACGGTGAATCGCCCAACGCTCTTCTTCGCCGATCTCGCCGGCTTCGTCGATAGGACGACCCAGAACATCCATGATACGGCCCAGAGTCTGGGTACCAACCGGTACCGAAATCGGGTTGCCGGTGTTTTCTGCTTTCAGGCCACGCTTCAGGCCTTCGGTGCTGCCCATGGCGATGGTACGAACAATGCCGTCACCCAGCTGCTGCTGGACTTCCAGAGTTGTTTCGCCACCTTCAAGCAGCAGTGCGTCATATACTTTGGGTACGGAGTCACGTGGGAATTCCACGTCGATAACCGCGCCAATGATCTGAACGATTTGTCCGCTACTCATGCTCGGTTCCTCGTTATCTTGATAGTCAATAAAACCAGTTGGATTGTGGGTCGGATCAGACCGAAGCGGCGCCGCTCACAATCTCCGATATCTCTTGGGTAATGGCTGCCTGACGCGCCTTGTTATAAGCCAGCTGAAGCTCGTCGATAATGCTACCGGCGTTATCAGTTGCGCTCTTCATGGCGATCATCCGGGCTGCCTGTTCACATGCCAGATTTTCTACCACACCCTGGTACACCTGGGATTCAATAAAACGTGGCAGAAGGCCATCGAGGATCTGCCTGGCATCGGGCTCGTAGAGATAATCCCACTGGTTCTTGATCTCTTCTTCGTCTTCGCTCTCAGGCAGGGGCAGAAGCTGCTCGACCTTCGGGCTTTGGGTCATGGTGTTGACGAACTCGTTGCTGACCACATAAAGACGGTCGATCTTGCCTTCCGAGAACGCATCCAGCATAACCTTGACGTTGCCGATGAGTTTTTCAGAGCTCGGGCTGTCCCCCAGATGGGTCAGCGCCGCGACGACATTGCCGCCGTAGCTCCGGAAAAAGGAAGCCCCTTTCTGCCCGATGGCGCACAGATCGGTTTCCACTCCTTTTTCTTTCCACGCTTTCATTTCACGGACAAGCGCTTTGAACAGGTTGATGTTCAGACCACCACAGAGGCCACGATCAGTTGACACCACGATATAGCCCACGCGCTTTACCTCGCGCTCGACCATGAACGGGTGCTTGTACTGAGCATTCGCCTTGGCAATGTGCCCGATCACCTGACGCATCTTGTCGGCATACGGGCGAGTTGCCTGCATGCGTTCCTGAGCCTTACGCATTTTACTCGCAGCCACCATTTCCATGGCGCTGGTGATTTTCTGCGTGCTCTTGATGCTTGAAATCTGGTTACGTATTTCTTTGCCGACGGCCATAACTCACTGCCTTCTCAAGTTAGACACTCGTTGCTACGAAAAGCGGCCCGCGACAATTGCCGCAGGCCCGTTTTCTTACCAGCTCTGAGTGGTCTTGAATTTCTCAAGTGCAGCTTTGAGGCCGGCAGCGATTTCGTCGTTGTAATCGCCTTTCTCGTTGATCTTGTCGAGGAGGTCTTTCTGCTCGGAGCGCATCCAGTCGAGCATCTGCGCTTCAAACTTCACTACCTTGTCGACATCAACGTCGTCCAGGAAGCCTTCGTTGGCTGCGAACAGAACCGTACCCATTTCAGCCACAGACATCGGGCTGTACTGGTTCTGCTTCATGAGTTCCGTTACACGCTGACCGTGCTCAAGCTGCTGACGGGTTGCTTCGTCGAGGTCGGAAGCAAACTGTGCGAAAGCGGCCAGTTCACGATACTGGGCCAGAGCCAGACGGATGTTACCGCCGAGCTTCTTCATGATCTTGGTCTGGGCCGAACCACCTACCCGGGATACGGAGATACCGGCGTTCATCGCCGGACGGATACCGGAGTTAAACAGGTTGGTTTCCAGGAAGATCTGACCGTCGGTAATGGAGATTACGTTGGTCGGTACGAACGCGGATACGTCACCAGCCTGGGTTTCAATGATCGGCAGAGCGGTCAGGGAACCGGTCTGGCCTTTCACTTCACCGTTGGTCAGCTGCTCAACGTAATCAGCGTTAACACGGGACGCACGCTCCAGCAGACGGGAGTGCAGGTAGAATACGTCACCCGGGTATGCTTCACGGCCTGGCGGACGACGCAGCAGCAGGGAGATCTGGCGGTAAGCCACAGCCTGCTTGGACAGATCATCATAGATGATCAGGGCGTCTTCACCACGGTCACGGAAGTATTCACCCATGGAGGTACCGGAGTACGGAGCCAGGAACTGCATCGCTGCAGGATCGGCGGCACCGGCGGCAACCACGATGGTGTGATCCATGGCACCGTGCTCTTCCAGCTTGCGCACAACGGCGGCAATGGAAGACTGCTTCTGACCGACGGCAACGTAGATACACTTGATGCCGGTGTCTTTCTGGTTAATGATCGCGTCGATGGCGACAGCGGTCTTACCGATCTGACGGTCACCGATGATCAGCTCACGCTGGCCGCGACCGATCGGCACCATGGTGTCGATTGCCTTCAGACCAGTCTGAACCGGCTCATCAACGGACTGACGAGCGATAACACCCGGTGCAACCTTTTCGACCGGAGAGGTCAGGTCGGTACCGAGGTCGCCCTTGCCGTCGATGGGGTTACCCAGAGCGTCGACCACACGGCCCATCAGTTCCGGACCAACCGGTACTTCCAGGATGCGGCCGGTGCAACGAACTTTCTGGCCTTCAGCCAGATCTTCGTAGTCACCCAGCACAACCGCACCAACGGAATCACGCTCCAGGTTCAGAGCCATGCCGAACGTGCCGTTGGCAAATTCAATCATCTCGCCGTACATAACGTCGGCCAGACCGTGGATCAGCACGATACCGTCGGATACCGACAGGATCGTACCTTCGTTCTTTGCTTCGGAAGAGATGTCGAGTTTCTCGATTCTCTTCTTGATGATGTCACTGATCTCGGATGGATTCAGTTGCTGCATGCCAATATCCTCAAACCTTGTGCTGAAATCAGGAGCCCAGAGCGTCGGCCAGCTTGGTCAGCTTTCCGCGTACAGATGCGTCAATGACCAGATCGCCGGTGCGAATAATCACGCCGCCAATCAGAGACTTGTCCAATGACGCTGCGAGTGACACTTGCCGCTCGAGTTTCTTCGAAAGTGCCTGGGCGAGCTTCTGTTGCTGTTCGTCCGTCAGCTCGAAAGCCGCGGTAACTTCGATATCAACAGTGCGCTCCAGATCAGCCCGGTACGTGTTGAAGAGCGCTGCAATCTCAGGAAGAAGAGTCAGCCGGCGGTTTTCAGCCAGTACAGCGAAAAAGTTGCGGACCTGATCGGTGACGCCATCTTCAGCGACCTCCAGAATCAGTTCAGCCTTCTTCTGCTCTTCCAGACCCGGATTCGCGAGAAGCTGTCGAATGTCTTTGTTCGCGGTGACCTGCCCGGCGATCGTCAGCACCTTGGACCACTCAGCCAGCTGTTCATGCTCCTGAGCGGCACTAAATGCTGCCTTTGCGTAGGGACGGGCCAGCGTTCTCAGTTCTGCCATGATGAACCTCGTCGTTTAAAGTTCTGCCGCCAGTTTTTCCAACATCTCGTTGTGCTTGGAGGCATCGACAGAGGTTTCCAGGATCTTCTCGGCACCGGCAACGGCAATGCTGGCAATTTCTGCACGCAAAGCGTCACGAGCCTGATTCCGCTCCTGTTCAATTTCGGCCTTGGCCTGCTCAATCAGCTTCTGGCCTTCCTTGCGGGCGTCATCCTTGGATGCTTCCACAATCTGGGCCGCGCGCTTGTTGGCCTGTTCAATCAGACCAGCAGCTTGCTGCTTGGCTTCACGCAGTTCCTGAGCTGACTTTTCCTGAGCCAGTTCCAGATCGCGCGCAGCGCGGTCTGAGGCAGCCAGTCCGTCAGCGATCTTCTTTTGACGCTCCTGCAGTGCGGCCATGATTGGCGGCCACACGTACTTCATGCAGAAGACGACAAAGATAAAGAACGCGATGGCTTGACCAATCATCGTCAAATTAATGTTCACGTCTTCACCTCTCGCCTGTTTTGTTAAGAATCATCTGACCGGGGCAAAACCCCGGCTCTGGCGACTCGATTAACCGGCGATCTGGCCGACAAACGGGTTGGCGAAAGTGAAGAACAGTGCGATACCAACACCGATCATGGTTACGGCGTCCAGCAGACCTGCAACGATGAACATTTTAACCTGCAGCATCGGGGTCATTTCCGGCTGACGCGCAGCGCCTTCCAGGAACTTGCCACCGAGGATACCAAAGCCAATCGCAGTACCCAGGGCACCCAGGCCAATCAGCAGTGCAACGGCAATAGCGGTCATTCCAACTACAGTTTCCATGATAACTCCCAGTTTTCAGTTAGGTTTTTCAGTTTAAGGGTTTAGGGTTTAGAACTACGGCTTAATGGTGTCCGATCAGTGACTGTCTTCGTGAGCCATGCTCAGGTACACGATCGTCAACATCATAAAGATGAATGCCTGCAGGGTGATAACCAGAATGTGGAAAATCGCCCAGGGTACAGACAGTGCCCACTGTGCCCAGAACGGCAGCAGTGCAATCAGGATAAAGATCAGCTCGCCTGCGTACAGGTTACCGAACAGACGCAGCGCCAGTGAGATCGGCTTGGCGATCAGGCTCACGCCTTCCAGCAGGAAGTTGATCGGGACAAGCAAAATCTTCAGGAACAGGTTGTCTGAAGAGAAGGGGTGCAGGGTCAGCTCACCAACGAAGCCACCCACGCCCTTCACTTTCAGGCTGTAATAGATGATCAGAGCGAATACGGACAGGGACATACCCAGAGTTACGTTTACATCCGTAGTCGGAACGACCTTCATGTATTCCAGACCCATCAGGTGGAACAGCTGGGGCAGGAAGTCTACCGGCACCAGGTCCATCAGGTTCATCAGGAATACCCAGCAGAAGATGGTCAGCGATAGCGGCGCAATCACCTTGTTCTTGCCGTGGAAGGTTTCCTTGACGCTCTGATCGACAAACTCAACCATCACTTCAACAAAGTTCTGGAGCCCGCCGGGCTGGTCTGAGGTGGCGCGCTTGGCGGCCAAGCGGAAAATAAACAGGAACAGGGCACCGAGGGCGACTGCCCAGCCCAGTGAATCGATGTGCAGAGCCCAGAAGCCCATGTCGGATGCTTCCCTGCCGGTGTGAGCCAGCGTCCAGGTTGCATCTTGAAGTACGGTACCGTCGGCACGCTCATAGCCTGCCGGAAGTTTACCGTAGGTGAGGTTCTGGAGGTGATGCTGGATATATTCGGATGCACTTCCTGCCATAACGGTTTCCCAGGTCCAGTTAGCTTTGCTGCGTATTGCTGCCCGCCAGAAGCGGTGTCAACCAGTTGGTGACCAGCATGATCGCAAATGTTAAAAAAAGTGCCGCAATATCAAGCGGCTGAATCCATTTGAACACCATCGTGAAGAGGATGGCGCACAGGATGAGCTTGCCGGCCTCACCCTGATAAAAAGACGTCATGATCTTCTTGGCAGACCGCGCGCCGGCGTAGCGGAATGCCTTGAGCGCAAAATAACCATGGGGGATCAGAAAGATAAGTCCACCCAGCAGCGCTGAATAACCGGAAACCTCGCCTCGCAAGAGAAACGCCAGGCTGACGAAGACAAGTACCACACTCTCTATAACAAACCATCGTGCGATGGGTGGACGGCCAATGCCGCCTGAAGCTGCCTTCGTCATGTTCGTTCCGGAAGTACGGTGCTTTTCGGTCGATGTCGTTTAAAAAGTAAGCAAATACACCGACACGAGCGCCGCAGATTATATGTGTTCAATGTGCACGAATCAACAAAACCGGGAACCGGCTGATCCGTCAAAAGCGGCGTAATAACTGGGTTTTGGCAATTTTCGTCACAAATAGACGGCCGTTCAGTTTTTCACCACTACATGTTGTGTACGTAACCAGATACGAACTTTCGTAGGGGGGTCGGACGACCCACAAAACCCCGACGATTTTATTTGATGTGGCCCAGGATGCCGTCGAGTTCGTCGAGGGAACTGTACTCGATCACCAGCTTGCCTTTGCCACGCTGGCCATGATCGATGGACACTCGTGCACCCAATCGCTCCGCCAGGTCATCCTGGAGCGCGCGAATGTTGGGGTCCACCACTCCCTTTTTCCGGGATTTGCTGTCCGGTGTTTCCTGTTGCACCCGTCGTACGAGGGCTTCAGTCTGGCGAACCGACAGGGATTTGGCCACCACCTGTTTGGCCACCTGCATCTGCAGTTCCGGCGCCAGGGTCAGCATTGCCCGGCCATGGCCCATTTCCAGATCGCCATGCTCGAGCATAATACGAACGTCTTCGGACAAACCGATCAGTCGAAGCAGGTTGGTAATAGTCGTACGGGATTTGCCCACGGCTTCGGCCACCTGGGCCTGGGTCAGGCCAAACTCGTCCTGCAGGCGCTGAAGAGCGAAAGCTTCTTCAATGGGATTGAGGTTCTCACGCTGGATGTTCTCGATCAGCGCCATGGCGATGGCGGCTTCATCGGGGACATCCCGGATGATGGCAGGGATGCTGTCCAGGCCGGCCATCTGGGTGGCCCGCCAGCGGCGCTCACCGGCGATCAGCTCGTAACGGCCTTCAGCGATGGGACGAACTACCACCGGCTGCATCACGCCTTGTTGGCGGATGGAATCTGCCAGTTCCTGCAGGGCGGCGGGATCCATGTCGCGCCGGGGCTGGTACCGGCCGCGCTGGATCAGATCAATGGGAACTTCGCGGAGCTCACCGTCGTGGTCTTTCAGCTCCTGGTCAAGATTGACCTTGGAGCCCGCCAGCAGGGCGCCCAGTCCACGTTCACCCAAACCTCGTTTCTTCGCCGCCATGGTGTCAGTCATTCTTCCCGTTGAATATCGTTGTGCTTAAGTGAGTGACAGGGCGGTATGTTACACCGCAACCGGCGCGGATGTCTTTTTTGAACCGTGGCGGCGTACCATTTCGCCGGCCAGGGCCAGGTAGGCGATCGCACCCTTGGAGGCGCGGTCGTATTTCAGGGCCGGAACCCCATAGCTGGGGGCCTCGGCCAGACGGACATTGCGGGGAATCACTGCACGATACACCTTGTCGCCAAAGTACTCGCTCAGCTGGCCGGAAACGTCCAGGGTAAGGCTGTTGCGAGGGTCGTACATGGTACGCAGAATGCCTTCCACCTGCAGATTCGGATTGACCGTTTCCTGAATCTGCTCAACGGTGTTCATCAGCGCCGCTAACCCCTCAAGGGCGTAGTACTCGCACTGCATGGGAATCAGCACAGAGTCTGCCGCCGAGAGGGCATTCACCGTCAACAGGCTGAGCGATGGTGGACAATCGATGAGGATGTAATCGTAATTATCACGAACGGTGTTCAACGCCAGTCTCAGGCGGTGTTCGCGACCAATTTCGTTCATCAGTTCCACTTCGGCCGCCGTCAGGTCACCGTTGGCCGGAAGGATATCGAAGCCGGAAGCCTCGGCGGGAATGATCACCTCGGCGGCACTGGCGCGCTTGGTCAGCATGTCGTAGCCAGACAGTTCCAGGGCGTTTTTATCCACACCACTGCCCATGGTGGCGTTGCCCTGGGGATCCATATCCACCAGCAGCACCCGACGCTTGGTGGCGGCCAGGGAGGCAGCAAGGTTGACGCAGGTGGTGGTTTTGCCCACGCCGCCTTTCTGATTGGTCACTGCAATCACGCGCGCCATGTCCTGCCTCCTTGTTTATGGGTTACCGGTTCAGAAATTGGACTGCCAAACTACCGGGAATTCACGGTCCGGGCGATCACCAGCAGGTGGCGGTCGCCATCGGCGCCCGGTACGTCCAGGGAATGGCTGGATGTTACCTGCCAGCCAGCCGGAAGGGCAGACACTTCATCATCCGGAAACTGACCTTTCATGGCAAGGAACTCACCCTCATTTGCCAACAGATCACCGCACCAGCTCACCAGATTCTCGAGCGCGGTAAAGGCTCGGCTGCTGATCTGGCTGAAGGGTTCCGGAGGATTGCAATCTTCC
>NZ_DDOI01000024.1:22687-23228 GCF_002341575.1 Marinobacter sp. UBA2498
TCTTGCCGTTGCTGTCGAGCAGGGTAAAGCGTTTTTCGGGCAGGGCAATCGCCAGGGGAATACCGGGCAGGCCGCCGCCGGCGCCCACATCCAGAAGATGGTCCGTCGTTACCCACGGCAGAATGCTCAGGCTGTCGAGCAGTTGCCGGGACACCATCACACGCTCATCACGTACAGCAGTGAGGTTGTAAGCCCGGTTCCACTTGTTAAGCAGGCCCAGAAAAGCCAGCAGCTTTTCCTGCCGATCCTCATCCAGGGACAGGCCCATCGTGGCCAGTCCATCCCGGAGTTGGCCGTGCCAGAGTGACTTGGTCATGGGCGCGGATCAGGCCGACTGTTTGCGCAGCAGGTCGCGCTTTTTCAGGTGCACCAGGATCTGGCTCACCGCCGCCGGGGTCACACCCTGGATACGTGAGGCCTGAGCCACGGTTTCCGGCCGCACGGTCTTGAGCTTCTGCTTGATCTCGTTGGACAGGCCGCCGATGACGTCATAATCCAGATCCACCGGCAGGGCGGTGTTCTCGTTTTTACGGAGCCGCTC
>NZ_DDOI01000041.1:0-10529 GCF_002341575.1 Marinobacter sp. UBA2498
GTTAATAGTTAACAGTTAATAGTTAATAGTTAATAGTTAATAGTTAACGTCAAAAAACCGTTGCAAAAACGCATGACAAACATTGCTATCGCGCAAACGCTGGTCGGTGCGCGCTGTTTTCGCTGTTAACTGTTCACTATTAACTGTTCTTCTTTTTGCCCGGCAGCATGCCCATGGTCTTGCAGATAATGCCGAGCATGACTTCGTCGGCGCCGCCGCCGATGGAGCCCAGGCGGCCGTCGCGGTAGAGCTGGCTGGCCGGGTTGTCCCACATAAAGCCGTTGCCGCCCCAGTACTGCATGCAGCCGTCGGCCACTTCCCGGGACAGGCGGCCGGCCTTGAGCTTGGCCATGGACGCCAGACGCAGCACGTCGCCGCCGTTGATGTAGGTTTCGCAGGCCTGCCACACCAGCGCGCGCAGCATTTCCACCTCGGTCTGCAGCTCCGCCAGCTTGAAATGCACGGACTGGTTATCCAGCAGCGACATGCCGAACACCTGGCGCTCGCGGGCGTAGTCGATGGTCTGGGCGATCAGGTTGTCGCAGCCCTTGATGGCGTTGGCGGCGCCCCACAGGCGCTCTTCCTGGAACTGCATCATCTGCATCATGAAGCCCATGCCTTCCTGGCCGATCAGGTTGCGCTGCGGCACGCGCACGTCGTCGAAGAACACCTGGGCGGTTTCCGAGCTGCGCATGCCCAGCTTGTTGAGCGGCTTGTCCACGGTGATGCCGCCGGCGTCCTTGGGCACCACGATCAGGGACTTGTTGACGTGCGGCTTGTCGTCGGAGGTGTTGGCCAGCAGACAGAAGAAGTCGGCGCTGGGCGAGTTGGTGATCCACATCTTGGTGCCGTTGATCACGTAGTCGTCGCCGTCCTTTTTGGCGTTGGTCTTGATGTTGGCCACGTCGGAGCCGGCGTGGGGCTCGGACACCGCGATCGAGGCGACCATGTCACCGGCGATGGCCGGCGCCAGGTAGTCGCGCTTGAGCTCGTCGGAGCCGAAGCGGGCCAGGGCGGGCGTGGCCATGTCGGTCTGCACGCCGATGGACAACGGCACGCCCCCGCAGGTGGCGCCGCCGATTTCCTCGGCGACGATCAGGCCGTAGGAATAATCCAGACCCATGCCGCCGTATTCCTCGGGCTTGGTGACGCCCAGCAGGCCCAGGTCGCCCATCTTCTTGAACACGTCGTGGATCGGAAAACGGCCCGCCGCTTCCCACTCCGGCACGAACGGGTTCACCTCTTTCTCGATAAAATTACGCACCGTGCGGCGCAGCTCTTCATGTTCCTGAGTAAACAACATGGTCGTGTCCTGTGTTTTGTTCGGCTCGTTTTGTTGAGCGCTGGGATGTCGGTGGTAACCAAAAAAACTGGTGGTTTTAGTTAACAGTTAATAGTTAACAGTGAAGAGCGAAACAGGGTGCGGTCCGGCCTTCGCCGTCCGCACCGAGCCTTTCTGCAACGGTGTTTTCGCTATTAACTGCTCACTATTCACTTTTAACTGCTCTCTACAGTCGTGCCACGCCAAAGGTATTGGCGTTCAGCTCCCGTTGCTCCGCTTGCCGGCAGATGTCGAGCACGTAGGCCAGCACCTTGCGGGTGTCGCGGGGGTCGATGATGCCGTCGTCCCAGAGGCGGGCGGTGCCGTAGAGCGCGGTGGATTGCGCGTCCAGTTTCTGGGCCGTGCTTTGCTGCAGCATGTCGAGCACCTTTTCGTCCGGTTCCAGGCCGTTGGCGCGCTGCTTGGCTTCGGCGACGATGCGCAGCACGGTGCCGGCCTGCTGGCCGCCCATCACCGCCACCTTGGCGTTGGGCCAGGCGAAGATGAAGCGCGGGTCCAGGCCGCGGCCGCACATGGCGTAGTTGCCGGCGCCGTAGGAGCCGCCCACGAGAATGGAAATTTTCGGGACCCGGGCGTTGGCCACCGCCTGGATCATCTTCGAGCCGTGCTTGATGACGCCGTTCTGCTCCGGGTCGGTGCCGACCATGAAACCGGTGGTGTTGTGGAGAAACAGTAAAGGCCGGCGGGTCTGGTCGCAGAGCTGGATGAACTGGGCCGCCTTGGCGGCGCCGCGCGGGGTGATCGGGCCGTTGTTGCCGATGATGCCGACTGAATGACCTTCAATTCGGATGGTGCCGCAGACGGTCTGGTCGTCGAACTCGTTCTTGAAGTCCATGAACTTTGAACCGTCGGCAATGCGGGAGAGGATTTCGCGCACATCGTAGGGCTTTTTGGAATCCGCCGGGATGACACCCAACAGCTCCTCGGCCGGGTAGAGCGGTTCCTCCCATTGAAGTTCGCGCCGGGGTGGCAGCTGCTCGTTCCAGGGCAGGGCTTCGAGGATGTTTCTGGCCTGGCGGATGCCGTCGGCGTCGTCTTCGGCCAGGTACTCTGCCGTTCCTGCCACGGTCGCATGCATCTCCGCGCCGCCAAGTTCCTCATCGGTGGCAACTTCGCCGGTTGCTGCCTTCAGCAGTGGTGGGCCGGCCAGGAACATCTTGGCTTGTTCGCGCACCACGATCACGTAGTCGGACAGACCCGGCTGGTAGGCGCCGCCGGCAGTGGCATTGCCGTGAACTACGGTGACCTGGGGAATGCCCGCAGCCGACATCCGCGCCTGATTGGCAAAGCCCCGGGCGCCGAGCACGAAAATATCAGTGGCGTAGTTCAGGTTGGCGCCGCCGCTCTCGGAAAGGGATACCACCGGCAGCTTGTTTTCCATGGCGATCTGCTGCAGGCGCAGCGTCTTGTCCAGGCCGGCAGGGGTAATGGTGCCGCCTTTGATGGCGCTGTTGCTGGCCACCACCAGACAGCGGATGCCGCTCACATAACCGATACCGGCGATGATCCCGCCGCCGGCGAGGCTGCCGTCCTTGTCGTCGTGCATCTTGTAGCCTGCCAGGGAGCAGAGTTCCAGAAAGGGCGTGCCGCGGTCCAGCAACCGGTTAATACGGTCCCTCGGGAGCAGCTTGCCCCGTTTGATGAACTTCTCCCGGGCGGCTTCCGCCAAATCCAGAACCTTTTGCTCAACGTCCCGGAACGTGGTGATGTGGGCGTCCATGGCTTCGGCGTTGGTGCGGAAGTCCTCGGACGTGGAGCTTACCGTGGATTCAAGTACCTGCATGGTCGGCTCCTCAGTCGTCGCTCAGAACTTTCGGGGTGATGGCCCGGTGAAAGCCGTTGTAGGGTTCGTTGTTCTTGGCTTTCGGTAGCGGCCAGACCCGACCTCCCTGTGACGCACCGCCGTCGATCCGCAGACAATCCCCGCTGATAAACGCTGCGCCAGGGCTGAGTAAAAAACAGATGGCCGAGCTGACTTCGGATTCGGTGCCCATGCGTTTGATCGGGACGTTATCACCAAGGCTGCGAATCCACTGCTTCATGTGTTCGGGGTAGTTATCCATGCCACTGGAGGCAATCCAGCCCGGAGCGACTGCGTTTACACGAACCCCGGACGCGCCCCACTCAACGGCGGCTGTCTGGGTAAAGTTCACCATGCCGGCCCTGGCGGCGCCGGAGTGTCCCATGCCGGGCATACCACCCCACATATCGGCCACGATATTTACAATAGCGCCCCCGGTTTTTGACAGCGCCTGGGTGTAGGATTCCCGTGCCATCAGGAAGCCGCCGGTCAGATTGGTTCGAACCACCGTCTCCCAGCCCTTCTGGTTGATCCCGGTCAGCGGCGCCTGGAACTGCCCGCCGGCATTGTTCACCAAACCATTCAGGCCTCCGTGTTCGGCAATGATCGCCTTCACCGTGGCTTTGACCGAGTCCTCTTCACGGATATCACAGACATGGGCGGACGCAATGCCGCCGTCCTCGGTGATCTCTGCTTTCACAGATTCCACTTTCTCGGCCTTGCGGCCGACCAGGGCAACCCGTGCGCCCAGGGCAGCGAGTTCATGGGCCGTACACCGGCCAATACCAGAACCGCCGCCGGTAACAATATACACCTGGCCCTTAAACAAGTCGGGATGAAACACAGACTGATAGCTCATAGTAACGAAGACCCTTTCAAAGTTCGGGCGCTCTGGTTGGTAGCGCGTTTCGGGACTGTGAGCAGCAAGGATGCTGCGATCAAGCCTACATGGATGTATTCACGGCGTGTCCCGGAACGCGCTATCAACCAGAGTGCATGCACCAATAAATCAATCTTTAACCAGACCAGAAGGAACAGGCACCGGAAACTCCAATAGCTGCTGCGCAAACGCCTTCCCTTGTGGATCAATCCGCAGGCTGGCCACGCCACCGCCGCCAAGGCTGTGCTCCAGCAGGAAATTGATGGCCTTCAGCCCGGGCATGGCCCAGCGGGTCACCCGGCCGGTTTCCGGATTCAGGGTATGGGCCATCCAGTCCGCAACCGCCGCTTCCGTCAGCGCGGTTTCAATGAACGGCAGAAATTCCGGTTTGCGGGCGATCACGCCAATGTTGGTGTGGTCGCCCTTGTCACCGCTGCGGGCCCAGGCAAGCTTCACCAGCGGCACAGTGGTGTCCGTTTCGTCTGTCTCGTGTGTGAACGACTGGGGCTGGAGGTCGCTGTTATCGAAACCGCCGCTGGTTTCGACTCCAACGGTTTGCCGCTCGCCGCCCAGATCCACGGACACATCAACTTCCGTTTTCGGCACCAGGCATGAATACAACCGGATCTTCGGCCACACGGTCGGCCGGCCACCCACAATCCCGGTGATTCCCGGTGCCATCCCCGTGGCTGCCTGGGCAATCTCGCGGGAAAACAGTACAAGGGCCTCTTTCTTGGGATGGGCGGTGCTGATCTTGACCACTACTTCGCGGCAATCCTCGCCACGGCCATGAGCACCGTAGGTCGTTTCCGTACCCAGAAGCTCAATACTGGTTTCGCTGTAATCAGGCAGGCCACGTTCGCTGAACATGCGTGAGGTCTTGGCCAGAATGGCCTGTGCGACAGTCTGGGCCTTGGCCCTGGCATTCATGCCTGCCAGCAGGAAGGTAACCGTGCACTTGAAACCATCCGGCCAGGTGCCCGATACCTTGTAACTGTCGGTGGGTGGTAGCCCCCGTGCGCCCCGCACCTGTACACGGTCTTTACCGGTTTCCTCCAGCTCTACACCTGTGAAATCGCAGGTAACGTCAGGCAGCAGGTAGGCCCTTGGGTCACCGATTTCGTAGACCAGCTGTTCCGCAACTGTGCCACGACTAACCAGCCCGCCGGTGTCTTCGGGCTTGGTGATAAAAAAGTCGCCGTTGGCACTCACTTCGGCTATCGGGAATCCCATGTTGGCGTAGCCGCCAGCTACCGCTTCCCAGTCGGTGAAGTTGCCGCCGGTGGCCTGGGCACCGCACTCGAGCAGATGCCCGGCCAGGCTGCCCTGCGCCAGTTTGTCGTAGTCTTGCCAGCTCCAGCCGAACTCGTGCACCAGCGGTGCCAATACCAGGGCACTGTCTGCCACCCGGCCGGTAATAACGATGTCCGCGCCCTGTTCCAGAGCCGCAACCAGACCTGGCGCTCCCAGATAGGCATTCAGGCTGACCATCATTGCGGGCATCGGTTGGCCGGAACCCATCTCCTTGACGCCCATATCTGCGAGATTTTTCTTTTTCATCAGAAGGTCGTCGCCCAGAACCAGGGCGATCTTCATGTCCACGCCGGCTTTTTCACAGAGAGCCTGAAGGGCGTCACGACAGGCCACCGGGTTGACGCCGCCGGCGTTGGCCAGCACCCGAATGCCCTTTTCCTTGATGTCACCGAGCAAGGGGCCCATGACCGTCTGTACGAAATCCCGCGCATACCCCTGGGATGGGTCCTTCATTTTCTGGCCCGCCATGATCGACATGGTGATTTCGGCCAGATAATCGGCTACCAGATAGTCGATATTGCCCTTGTGGACCAGCTGCGCGGCAGCCGTTTCCGTGTCGCCCCAGAAGGCGGCGGAGCATCCGATGCGAACAGTGTTGGGGGATTCAGCCATCTTCCTGTGCCCTGTAAATGATTGCTGATTGAAAATGGGAGCGGTGGCGGTTTTGCCACACGATGGAGATGACAATACCAAGCAAGCGCTTGGTTTGTAAACAGGCATGTTTCAGGTAGAATTAAAGGCCTCTTATGCCAACCGAGTAGCCGTAGTGAGCCAGAACCAGATCCTCCAGTCCCTGATCGCAGAAAACCTTGTGTCAGACCCCGAAGGCGCTCGCGGCCGTCTGCTCACTGAGGCGGCTCGGCTGTTCCGGGAAAAAGGCTACGAGCGCACTACAGTTCGTGACCTTGCCGCTGCCGTGGGTATTCAGTCCGGCAGCCTGTTCCACCACTTTCGAACCAAGGAAGAGATCCTCAAGGCAGTGATGGTAGAAACCATCCGGCTGAACACCGCGCTCATGCAGGCGGCTCTGGAGGCCGCCGATACCAGCAGGCAGAAGCTTCGTGGACTGATCCGCGCGGAACTTGAATCTATCAATGGCCAGACCGGCGAAGCGATGGCGGTTCTGGTATTTGAATGGCGGAGTCTGTCGGCCCCGTCCCAGGGCGAAGTGCTGGAGCTTCGGGACATCTACGAGAAACTGTGGCTGGATGTGCTGGAATCATTGAAGCGCGAGGGCGCGCTGGAGGCGGATCCCTTCGTTGTTCGAAGGATGTTGACCGGCGCTCTCAGCTGGACCGTAACCTGGTACAAACCGGAGCGGGGAGGGCTGACACTGGATGGCCTGACCGATCAGGTAATGGCAATGATGGCTCTGTAAGCGGATTGGCGTTTTCAAAAGTCATTGTTTTATATCAATAATATTCTGGCAAATTCCTTTCCTTCCGGGCCATTGGCCCGATCGGCATAACAAAATCGGCATTCGAGCCATTTTTGTAGGACAGTTTTCACCGCATTCTTGCACCCGTTGACAAAAACCGAGTTCAGATCGGGCAAACAAAAACAACGTGATGCAGGGTGAAATATGATCTCCTCTCTGGCAAGGCTCGGACCGCGCCTTTTCGCGGCTCGCCTCAAGGCTCTCTCGCTGGCGGCGGTTGCCGCACTCGCAGGTTGCTCGGCAAATCCCATCTACACCACCACTGGCGTTGTGCTCTCCAACTACTCCGAGGGCGAGGCCACACCCTACGTATTGCAGATGTCCGATGCCCAGATGGCCTGTGCGTTGGGTGAGGGCGTTGATCCGTTGCTCTATTCCTTTTCACGGGTGACCGATGCCCCTGACAGCACCGGCTCCTTGCTGATGCTCCTGGCAGGCAATTGCGCCGAGTATGAAGCCTGGGAGGCTGAGCTCGCCTATCTCAGGGCAGACTATGAGGGTGATGTGGCAGCGGCCAAGGACGCCAGAGAAGTGGCCAAGCGCTTGAATGCGCTGACCGCGAAACGCAGGTACGCCTCCTTTCAGAGAGCGATGGCAGCCTATGAGTTTGATCCCGCCGCCGACCCCCTTGAATGCCCGTTCCTGTTCACCGAGCAGGACGAAATCACCTTCCTGCTGGGCCTGCTGACCGGCATGCAGGCTATCGTAAACGATGCCAATTCCGGCGCTATGGCCGGCGTACCCAGGAACATTGCGCCTCAGGCCGAGCGTGCAGCTACCTGTCTGGACAATGAAAAGTGGGGCGGAATGCCCAATGCCATCCGGGCGCTGGTCTGGCTGCTGCTGCCGGATACCCGGCCGGCACTGGCGCCGGATCCCTGGCAGGTGCTGGAGCACAGCAGGAAGCTGGGCGTCGAAAAAGGCATGCGGGTTCCGCACGCGCTCCAGGCTGTTGCCGCCGAAACCTTTGGCCGGCCCGAAAAACTTGAAGAAGCCATCGCCACTTTCGCCGAGGCCGATGCAACGATTGAGGTCTGGGACGACTACCGTCTCGTGGATGAAGTTGCTGCCGGAGTGGTTCGCTTTTCTTCGGACAAGCACTGGACCGCCAACTACGGCTATCGGACGCCGCAATCCTACTTCGGCAGGATGAGCCCTGAGCGGCAAACCGAAAACGTCGAAACCATGAATCTGGACGACCTGCTGTAAGGCAGGTGGCCGACATCCTCTGAAAACTGACAAACACAAGAATGACCCGGAGGTCGTTATGATCCGCAAATCCCTGACTGCCATGGCTCTTGTCGCTGCCGCTCCTCTGGCATCGGCGCAGTCTGTCTCCATGTGTGTATTCGATGTCATCGGCGCCAATGGAGACTTCTACAACTTTGTCAAAGACTATGCCCTGGAGATGAAAGGTCACGGCGTGGATTTCCAGCTGAAACCTTACACCGACGAGGGTGTAGCCATAGGTGATTTCAATGCCGGGCAGTGCGATGCGGTTGCCGCCACCGACATCCGGATTCGTCCATTCAACAAGTTCACGGGCAGCATCAGTGCCGTGGGAGCCCTTCCCACCTACGACAATCTTAAGACCCTGCTGGCCACGCTGGCCCAGCCCAAAGCAGCGCCGTTGATGAAGGATAATGGCTACGAAGTGCTCGGAATCATTCCGGTCGGTGCCGGTTATCTGTTTGTGAACGATCGCAGCATCGATACCGCCGGCGAGCTGGCGGGAAAGCGGATGGCGACTCTCGATTACCAGAAAGACGCCATTCACATGGTGAACTTCGTCAAGGCCACGGTGGTGCCTTCCGACATCACCAATTTCGCCGGCAAATTTAACAACGGTTCTGTGGATACCGCCTATGCGCCGGCCTTCGCTTACGAGGCCCTGGAACTTTATAAAGGCATCGGCGAGAGCGGGGGTGTGGTGGACTATCCGCTGGCCCAGCTGACGCTTCAGATGGTCGCCCGGGATGACGTGCTCGACGATGAAACCGCGCAGAAAGCCCGGGAAGTAGCCTGGAATATGTTCCCGCAGGCCATGGGCCTGATCGAAGGCCAGGAAGCGGCGATTCCTGAAGAAAAATGGGTGCGCATCCCTGAAAAAGATATCCGTGGTTATCAGGAAATGTTCCGGGAGAACCGGATCGAGATGCGTGATGGATTGAACGGTGCCCCGGATGTGTATCATCCGAAGATGATGGGGCTGCTCAGCAAGATTCGTTGCGCCAGTAACCCCGCTGCTGCCGAATGCACCGCGGCCAACCGCGAATAACGGGGCAAAACCATCATGAACTGGCGAGCCATCACCGCCCCGGCCGCACGAACCCTGTACCCCGTACATCGCGTGTACGGGGCCGTTCTGCTGCTCCTGCTGCTATTCACCCTGTTGCTGGGCATGGGCAATTCTCTCCATTCCCGTCTGCTCTGGGTTGGTGAGCAGACCTGGCCAAATTATTACCTGCTCAACCCGGATGCCACGGAGCCATCGTGTCAGTTGGCGATGGACATTGATGCTGAGGTGGCCCGACGGGTAGCCAACTATAAGCCGGATCCGGACGACCTGTTCAGTTCACCGCCCAATCCGGAAGCCATTCGTAAATCGCTGCAGAGCAATCTGGAACTCTGCCAGCAGCAATACGATGTCTACGAGCAGAACCTTGCCCATGCCACGCCGGCTCTCGGCGCTTTCAAGGCGGTAGAGCAGGGGCTGGCGGATTTCCTTCTGGACAACATTGAGCTTACCAAGTACCTGTTCATCGCAATGTTCGCGATGGCCGCCGCCATTGCGGCACTGGACACGGACCACATAGCCTTGCGCCTGCCCCGCAATCGTGCCGAATGGCGGTTGAGCCAGGGTGTGCAGTTTGTGGTTAACGGTCTGATGGTGCTGTCCCTGAACGCTTACCTGGGCAAGCTGGCGACATCGCCCGGATCGGAAGACACCATGAGCCTCCAATATGCCTGGGGCGGGGTCTTCGGTCTGTTCATGGTGATCAATGCGGTCCGGTTTCTGAACGTCCCGGAACGGATTCGTCCCGGCGGACTTTCCGCCTCCTCGGGCCTGGTAATTCCGCTGTATTGCGCCATGGGCCTGATCGCCATGAGTTACTTCTTCCTGGTAGACGGGTATGCCTCGGGCCTGGCTATCTATTTCGGAATGATGTCCAACCTGTCGTCCATGTTTATCAACATTGGCCTTTACGTGCTGGTGGGCATGATGCTCAAGCAGACCCGGATTCCCGAACTTCTGCTGAATCTTATTAAGCCTTTCAATCTGCCTGCACCGCTGCTGGCTTCGGTAATCATCTTCGCCACGGCCTTTCCGACCGCATTTACCGGCGCATCCGGTATATTCATCCTGGCCGTGGGTGGGGTGGTCTATGACGAACTGCGCCGCGCCGGCGCAGGGCGCCAGCTGTCTCTGGCAACGACCGCCATGTCGGGCAGTCTCGGGGTGGTTCTCAATCCATGCCTGCTGATTGTCGTTGTCGCAGCCCTCAATAAAGAAGTCACGACCACCGAAATGTACAGTTGGGGCTTCTGGGTTTTCATCATGTCAGCGACGCTGTTTTCGCTGATTGTCTGCAAGACCCAGGGCAACTGGAAGCCCCGTCCGGCGCCGGGGGCCTTTCGCGCCGCCCTCGCTGAAAGCCGGGCTTTGCTGCCTTATGTGGCAGTGGCGGCCCTGGTCATCGTGTCTATCTGGGTGGTTCTCGGATTGAAGTTTAACGAGTACAGCGCACCGTTG
>NZ_DDOI01000041.1:10706-31040 GCF_002341575.1 Marinobacter sp. UBA2498
CCAGACCCTCTCTCAGGTATTCTGGAGCCGTAGCTCCGCCGCGGCCAGCGATTCAGCGGTTCATATTGGAGCACTGCTTGCGCTGATCGGGTTTTCCATTTGTCTGGGGGGTATCCTCGAGCGCTCGGATATTGTTCATTCGCTCTTTCCGGAGGATTTAACCAGTCCCTGGATCGCCATGCTGGTGATCGTCGTGATGCTCACAGTTATAGGCATGGTCATGGACCCGTTCGGCGCGGTAATCCTGGTGTCGGCGACCATTGCCCAGCCGGCGATCCAGCTGGGTATTGATCCGCTGCACTTCTGGATTGTGTGTCTGGTGGCATTTGAGCTCGGTTACCTGAGCCCGCCAGTGGCGCTGAACCACCTGCTAACCCGCCAGGTGGTGGGCGAGACCGAAGTGCTGGCGGCAGAGCGCACCGGTTCCTTCTGGCATCGCTATGAGCGGCTGCTGCTGCCTCTGGCCGTGATGGGGCCCACACTGTTGTTCGTGGCCTTTGTGCCGATGCTGTTCTACGCGTTGTAATGTTGAAGTGCGATAAAGAGGGCCGCCTGAGGGAAACTTCGGGCGGCTTTTTTGCATCTGGAATACAAGAGGAAACGTAGTTTGAACAGAAACTGACACAGCCGGCAAGTGACTATAAGCTATTCTCACTTGTCCTGAATTTTGGGTGGTTCCTATTCAAATGATTATTCAAAATCGCTGCAGACACCTTCTGTTGACCGCCGGCATAGCCTTTTTGACCGGCTGCGGAGGTGGGGGCGGTGAAGCCAGCTCTGACCCCTTCCCGGTAGCACCGGGCAGCCCGCTCGCGGGCCAAATAAATATTGAGGCCGGTAGCCGAATAGATCAGGACACCATGGATGAGCTGGGTTTGTCGGGCGCGCAACCGGCAACCAGTCCACAGTCTCTGCCACTGAACTTTGTTCTTGCTGGCTATGTCAGTGGTGATTCGGGCCGTTACGAGGCCATTAGCGGGCAAATCTTCAGTTACAGCGCAGACGCTTCTGATCAGTTTTTAGTGCCTCTTGCGCCCGGTGAAGTCGTCCGATTGGTCAGTCTTGGTAGCCGCGCGGGCAATCCCCAACTCACGCTCACATTGTTTGATGGATCCGGGATGCCGCCCTCGGCGACAACGGACCGAGAGTCAGATCCCGCCGAAGTCACACTTGGCGATGGCTTTTCCGAAGACGATTACCTGCTGGAAGTCGAGGCCACCGGCAGTTTTCCAGCACGTTATGTTCTGGTGAAAGCGTCAACTGGACAGCTTGGCTCGTTCAGCCTCGATTGGCCGGCCCATGAGTTCATGTCTGGAGAAGCTATTGTCAGAATGAACAGCGCAGGCTCTCCGGGGCTATCCGGTCAGTCGGCCACTCCAGGGCGGCATCTGGGTAACGAGGACTGGCTGATCAAAATGCCTTTGAAAGCTGCGGCTGCCAGTACCGAGGCTACGAAAACAGAAACCCTCGATTGGATCAGAGGGTTACGCAAGCGAACCGATGTCGCATCTGTATCGCCCAATTACCTGTTTTCAAGCGCCAACACACCAGTGGGCGAGGAATTGTATGGTCTTCAATGGCACTACGATCTCATAAACGGTCCTGAAGCCTGGCAATTGGCACCGGACGGAGGTGCCGGGGTTTCGGTGGCGGTCCTGGATAGCGGGCTCTTTAGCCCTGATCCGGCGAGCCGAAGCTGGCATCCGGACTTGGAAGACAATGTGCTCCCGGGCCGTGATTTCGTGGACGGTGATGATTTTCCCCAGGATCCGGGCAGTAGCGTTGCTGCCAGTGTCTTTCATGGCACCCACGTGGCCGGCACCATTGGTGCTGTGCTCAATGGCCAGGGCATCGGCGGTGTCGCTTTCGGAGGACGTATTCTGCCGGTCAGGGTGCTTGGCGAGGGCGGAACCGGGTCTTCGGACGATCTGATTGATGCTATTCGGTGGGTCACCGGGGAGACTGACGGTGTTGCCGCGAGAGCTCAGGTGGTAAATCTTAGCCTCGGTGGTTTGCCTGAAATTCCCCAGTTGGAGGCAGCCATCGAATTCGGCGTCAATGAACGAGATATGCTTTTTGTCGGTGCCGCGGGCAACTCGGCCACTTCTTCACCCTCATACCCGGCCGCGTCGCCCAATGTGCTTGCGGTCAGCTCGGTGGATGCGGGGGGGCAATTGGCATCGTATTCGAATTTTGGCAGCTGGATCGATCTTGCCGGACCGGGCGGCGATGCCAGCCGTGATGGCAACAACGACGGGCGGGCAGATGTAGTCTGGAGTACCAGTGCGGTTGCAGGTGCCAATGGTTTTGAGGCCAGCTATACCGGGCTCCAGGGCACCTCCATGGCGGCACCTCATGTCTCGGGAGTTCTTGCTTTGCTGAAGACGCAGGATAGCTCGTTGAACTATGAGGGGTTAAGAGCGCTGCTTGAGTCCGGCGGGCTAACCGACTTCTCTGGTAGCCGGTCGGACCAGCTTGGCTTTGGCATTCTTGATGCCTCCGGGGCGCTGCAGGCGAATCTGAGTGGTGATATCACTATTCTTTCACCCTCCCCATCCCAGGTTATTCTGGGGTCTGAAACGGGGAGCGAACAGATTGTCCGTCTGAATCAGATCGGTAACGGAGCCATCAGCAACGTCAGCATTTCGGATACGCCTCCCTGGTTTACGGTAATCCGCAGCGACATCGACAGTACAATCGCTCTGAATGTTGCGCTGGTTGACTCGGCAATTGAAGAAAACGTGGCTTATCGCGATGTGATACGTGTTGACTACCAGGCTGGCAGTGAGCTTCGGTCTCTGGATATTCCCGTAGTAGCCCAAGTACTTTCAGATGAATTTGCGAGGACTGCCGGGGTCCATTTCGTGCTCCTCGTGAACACTACCCCGGTAGACGGATTTTATGAGGCGGAGGCACAACTGGCGGTTGAGCCGGAAAATGGGCATTACACGTTCCGGTTCGAGTCGGATGATGGCGTGGCACCGAAACGGTTGAGCGAGGTTTCACCAGGCTCCTATTACCTCGTTGCGGGCACCGATATCGATGGAGACGGGATCATTTGCCAGCCAGGCGAGGCCTGTGCGGAATACCCGATAGCCGGGCTTCGAGAGATCATCACCATTGAAGAAGGGCAGTCGCTGGAGGAAGTAATCATGACCACCAGCTTTTCGCGACCGACGATCTCAGCGTCAACTCCAGATATCCTGCCTCGACCAGACTTTTCCGGTTATCGCCTGCTGGAAGCCGGTGAGCGCAGAGAGTCTCTCGAATACACGAGGAAAACGACGCGATGAGCTTATCGAATTCGGGGTTGATAACGGCTTTTCTGGTTCTGATTCTGACGGCTTGCACATCTCCCGCAAGGAATGCCTCCCCGGCACCATTGGCTCGCCAAATTACCCAGTCGCCTTATTGTGGTTTGAGCGGGCCGGGTGTGGCTTATGTGAAATCGTCCGATGAACTCGACAGATTCCTGGGCGTGTCCGGACAGAACCTGACCACAGCGGCGATCAGAAGCGTCAGCTTCGATCGGGAACAGTTGGTGTTTGTGACTCTCGGCCAACAGCCAACGGCCGGTTTCAGTGTTGGGCTGCGGGACGCCAATGCAACTGGTGATACGCTTCTTCTGGACATGGCGGTTATCACGCCTGAGCCCGATGCGATGGTTGCACAGGTTATTACCACACCCTGTGCAGTGCTGGCGGTTTCCAAAGACAAATGGCAAAGACTTGAAGTAACGGGGCTTTCCGATCGACCTCTGATAAAAATCGTCGGGAAGTGAAAGTGGTCGCTGGACAGACAAAACAACCGTTGATCTTTCCTCACGAATCCCTAAGCTATGGCTCAGCTTTTCATATCAATCGCGGAGTCAGTTCCTGCCCATGAGCCAGCAACAATATAACGCCGATGCTATTGAAGTACTGAGCGGCCTGGACCCGGTGCGCAAGCGGCCGGGGATGTATACAGACACCAGTCGGCCCAATCACCTGGCGCAGGAAGTTATCGACAACAGTGTGGATGAGGCGCTGGCAGGGCACGCCAAACGCATCGACGTGGTGTTGTACAGCGATGGCTCGCTGAGCGTTGAAGATGACGGCCGCGGCATGCCCGTGGATTTGCACAAAGAGGAAGGCCTGCCTGGCGTTGAACTGATCCTTACCCGCCTGCACGCCGGCGGCAAATTCTCTCAGGGCAACTACAACTTTTCCGGTGGTCTCCACGGTGTCGGTGTATCCGTAGTCAACGCACTGTCCACCCATCTGGAAGTAACCATCAAGCGCGATGGCCAATTGCACCGGATGACGTTCGCCAATGGCGACAAAGCGTCCGAGCTTGAAGTGATCGATACCGTGGGCAAGCGCAACACAGGTACCCGTCTGAAGTTCAAGCCCGACGTAACCTATTTCGACAGCCCCAATTTTTCTGTTAGCCGGCTGCGCCATAACCTGAGGGCAAAGGCGGTTCTGTGTCCGGGCCTCACGGTTACCTTCCTCCAGGAAAAAACCGGCGAAAAAGACGAATGGTTTTACGAGGACGGGTTGCGGGACTACCTGCGCACGGCCCTGGCCGATATCGAGGTTGTGCCGCTTGAGCCGTTTACCGGCAGCTTTTCCGGAAACAAGGAAGCGGTGGACTGGGCCATCCAGTGGCTGCCCGAGGGCGGCGAAGCGATCATGGAAAGCTACGTAAACCTGATTCCCACGGCCCAGGGCGGCACCCATGTGAACGGGCTGCGTACCGGCCTGCTTGAAGCCATGCGCGAGTTCTGCGAGTTCCGCAACCTGCTACCCCGTGGCGTGAAGCTCTCTCCGGAAGATATCTGGGAACGGGCAGCCTATGTCCTGTCCTTCAAGATGCAGGAGCCCCAGTTCTCAGGGCAGACCAAAGAGCGTCTGTCTTCCCGTGAGGCCGCGGCCTTCATCTCCGGCGTGGTCAAGGATGCCTTCAGCCTTTGGCTCAACCAGCACACCGATGTGGCAGAAGCACTAGCTGAGCTCTTCATCAGCAATGCCCAGCGTCGGCTGCGAGCCAGCAAAAAGGTGGCCCGCAAGAAAGTCACCTCGGGCCCCGCACTCCCGGGTAAGCTGGCGGACTGTTCCGGTGGGGATACCGCCCGGTCCGAGCTGTTCCTGGTAGAAGGTGATTCTGCAGGCGGTTCCGCCAAGCAGGCCCGGGACCGGGAGTTCCAGGCGGTGATGCCGCTTCGGGGGAAAATCCTCAATACCTGGGAGGTTGATTCGGGCGAGATCCTGGCGTCCCAGGAAGTTCACGATATTGCCGTTGCGATTGGTGTAGATCCCGGTTCTGACCAGCTGGATGGCCTTCGGTACAACAAGATCTGCATCCTTGCTGATGCGGACTCGGATGGCCTTCACATTGCCACGCTGCTGTGCGCGTTGTTCGTCAAACACTTCCGCCCTGTGGTTGCCGCCGGCCATGTGTTCGTTGCCATGCCGCCGCTGTATCGGGTAGATCTGGGCAAGGAAACCTTCTACGCCCTGGATGAACATGAAAAGCAGGGCATTATCGACCGTATTGCCGCGGAGAAGCGCAAGGGCAAGATTTCGGTGACCCGCTTCAAGGGTCTGGGTGAGATGAACCCGCTTCAGCTGCGTGAGACCACCATGGCCCCGGACACCCGTCGCCTGGTCATGCTGACCATCGAAGACGGGGATGATACCGATAGCCGGATGGACATGTTGCTGGGCAAGAAGCGCGCAACCGATCGAAGGGCGTGGCTCGAGACCTACGGCAACATGGCGGACATCGAAGTTTAATATTCTATAAGATGCTATAAAAAGCATCCTTTATTCTTTCTCTGTCTTCTGCAAAGTCGTTATCCTGCCAGTTTTCTGATCGGGAAGAACCGTTGATGGACTGGCAGGGCTGGTTTGCGCTGGGCCTCGCAGGCACCGCGTTGATACTGATGAGTGCAGGGCGATTTGCGCCCCATCTGGTGATGATGGGTGTGCTCGTGGTGCTCAGTGCCAGCGGGATTGTGTCCGCGGACCAGGCGCTCGCCGGGTTCAGCAACAGTGGTCTGATCACCGTGGTTGCCATGTTTGTGGTGGCTGCGGGCATTCATCATTCCGGCGGTGTCGATCTGCTGGTGCACCACCTGCTTCGCAATCCCAAGACCGTTCGTTCTGCCCAGGCACGGATTGCCCTCCCGGTATCCCTTCTCAGTGGTTTTCTCAACAACACCCCGGTTGTCGCCACCATGATCCCGGCGGTGCATGCGTGGTCCCGCAAGATCGGTATCTCACCGTCCAAATTGATGATTCCCCTGAGCTACTCCGCCATTCTCGGGGGTACCCTGACACTGATCGGCACCAGCACGAATCTGGTCGTCAACGGCCAGTACCAGCAGCTAACCGGCGAAGAGGGCTTCTCCATTTTCTCGATCACGGCGGTCGGGCTGCCGGTGGCGGTGATCGGCGTGGCCGCTTTGCTGCTTGTTATGCCCCGTGTGCTTCCGGATCGTAAGGATCAGCAGAAATTTGGCTCCATGAGGGAGTTTACCCTGGAGGTCGCGGTGTCGTTTGACGGGCCGCTGGTCGGCAAGACTGTTGGTGAAGCCGGGCTCCGGGAGCTTGAGCGATTGTATCTGGTTGAGATCGAACGCGATGGCAGCGTGGTTACGGCGGTGCCCTCGGAGGAGCGACTCAGGGGTGGCGATCGTCTGGTGTTTGCCGGTGATACCCAGGCCATTTCCGACCTCCTGCGGATAAACGGTATCGTCCCGTCAGTCCATGAAGACGAGCCGAGCTTGAGCAAGGATCGGGCGGAACGGCGTCTGGTTGAAGCGGCATTGTCGCCCCAGTCCGATGTGTTGGGGCTGACCATTCGCGACGCCCGGTTCCGGGACCGTTACGGTGCGGTTGTGCTGGCCGTTGCCAGGGGTGGGGAGCGTGTTTCCGGCAACCTTGGGAATATCCGCCTCAAACCTGGCGATGTGCTGCTTCTCGAGGCCCGCCCCGCGTTTGTCAGCCGACAGCGCTATAACAAGGACTTTCTGCTTATTAATGACCTGGAAACCGAGACACCCCGGCATGACCGGGCGTGGCTGTCCTGGGGAATCCTGTTGGTGCTGGTGGGTCTCGCTGCCTGTGGCACCCTGAGCATGCTTAACGCGGCCCTGCTGGGCGCCGCAGGAATGATTCTGACTGGCTGCTGCTCGGTGGGCCAGGCCCAGAAGTCCGTGGATGTGCCGGTGATCCTTACCATTGCGGCCTCCTTTGCCATGGGCGCGGCTCTGGAACAGACCGGCGCGGCAGGCTTTGTGGCTGCAGGCATCCTTGAATTCAGTCAGGGCGACGTACTGTTAACGATCCTGCTGGTTTATCTCGTGGTGTCGGTCCTGACCGAGGTTATTACCAACAATGCGGCGGCGGTCCTGGTCATTCCCATCGTTCTGTCGATGACGAACAGTATGGGCGTGGCCGCCGAGCCGTTTGTGATTGCGGTGATGATGGCCGCGTCCGCCAGTTTTGCCACGCCGCTGGGGTACCAGACCAACATGATGGTATTCGGGCCTGGTGGTTACCGGTTCAGTGATTTCGTGCGGGTCGGTTTACCCATGAACGTGTTTGTTGGTGCCGTTACCGTTGTGGTTATTGCCGTGGTCTACGACATCACTCCCGGTCTATGAGCGCTGTTCGGTCGGGTTGGCGAGAATGTCGCAGCACAGCACCTGAAGCTTGCCGTCCTGGTAGTACCCCAGTGACAGGGTCACGCACATATAGGCTCCGGTGACGCAAAGGTAGGGGGCGGTTACGTGCAGGCTTTCCGGTTGAGCCAGCGCCTGGCGAAGGAACTGCTGGCGAAACCAGTCGGCGCTGCTGGTGCTCTCCAGGGGTTTGAAACGCGGGTCCATACTGCGTGTGCCCGCATCGGAAACCAGGGTGTCGTCCATCTGAACGCCCTTGTCGTCGACCAGGTAGCAGCGGGAAACGGCTGGGTGGTTCAACAATTCCAGACAGGATTGCTGCATGCTCATCCCGCTGCGAAGCTTCGTGATTGCGTGGTCGAAGAAGCCACTGAAAAAGTCCACCAGTTGCCGGGTCGGATCCAGGGTAACCTGGTTGCGGGTTTTGTATTCCTGCAACAGATGATCGAAATCGGCGGGTGAGTGGGTCAGTTGGTCGAGGTCTGTGCTCGGTCTGCGGAAATAGAAGCCCTGAACGAAATCCACGCCCGCATCGATCGCAATCATTGCCTGATCACGGGTTTCCACGCCTTCCAGAAGAACCAGGCAGCCGGACTGGTGCAGCAGTGACACGATGCCGTTCAGAATCTGGCGAGCCTTGTGATCATCTGTCGCACGGGTAAGCAGTTGTCGATCCAGTTTCACGATGTCGGGTGACAGGTTCCAGATCCGCTCGAAATTGGAGTGGCCGGCACCGAAATCATCAATGGCCGTCAGACAGCCCAGTTTCTTGTAATAGGCAACCGTTTCCCGAAGCCTTTCGGCGTCGTCTGTGGGTTGCTCAACAATTTCCATAACAATCCGGTGTGGAGGTAGGCCGGTTTTGGCCAGAAGCTGTCCGAAGAACGAATCGGCCTGGCTGCCGCTGGTTACCACCTGGGGCGAAACGTTGAGGAACAGCCAGTTCAGCTGATCGCGGATGCCGCTGTAATTGCGTATGTGCAGATAGCGGCACAGGCGGTCAAGGAGAAGGTTCTCCGCCTCGGAAGCCGGTAGCTGGAACAGGTGCAGCGGCAGTACCGCGGAGTTATCCGTATCAAAGGCCCGGATCAGGGCCTCATAGCCGACGATACGTTTGTGTGAAATGCTGTAGATCGGCTGGAGCGCTGTTTTCAACGTCAGTCCGCGAAAATCTGCGGTCCATGTGTCACCGTCCCTGTTCAGCATAGGAGACAACAGGTCCACTTCCGGAGCTGTCAGCTTTTCAGGGAGGCGTCTCGACATAGATGATTCTGGTTGATTTAACGAACGCATCAGTCGCCCCAGTCTGGCGTCTGAACTGTCTTTTATCAGTACAGGTTTCGCCTGAAAAATCGGGAAGTTACTGATAGTTGGAAGGAAGATTGCCAAAAAACCGCGTTTATTACCACTGTTTCATTTAGAAACTGGAAACGGTTTGTATCTTTGAGGGTCTGCAAGGGGAAAGAAGAGAGGGGAGCCCAGCGGTCCGGACGGACCGCCAGAAAATCAGTTATTGCTGGGTACAACCACGCTTTCGTCGAATTCGAGTTCCATGTCCTGTCCTCTCGGTCAATGAGGCCCCAGACGGGGCAATCAAGTATGGGCCAATCTTATCGTTACTATAATTTTGAACAATCCGTAAAACCCCTATGCGACCAAAGGCAAAAGCCCGGGCGAATAGTCAGAATTTCTGATGTACCGCTGCAAAAGATTTTGATTTTTTTCGCACAACCAAGTTTCTAGACTTGGCTTCAACGATGTAACCAGGGAACAGGGTGAATTTTCATCATGCAAATCAGGAATACCTCAGCCGACTACGGTCTTGTAACCATCGTGAATCACTGGGTCGTTGCTCTGGCTGTTTTCGGCCTGTTCGGGCTCGGCTTCTGGATGGTGGATTTGTCCTATTACGACGACTGGTATCGCCGCGGTCCGGATATTCATCGCAGCGTTGGCATACTGCTGTTTTTATTGATGCTTTTCCGGGTGGTCTGGAGAGCGGTGAATGTTTCGCCGGATCCGCTGGATGGGCACAAGAGCTGGGAGATTCGAAGCGCCCATGCAGCCCACCTTCTCCTATACGTGCTGATTTTCGTCGCCATGGTCAGCGGCTACCTGATATCGACCGCCGACGGGTCTTCGATCAGCGTGTTCGGCTGGTTTGAAGTGCCATCGGTCACTGGCCAGATAAAGGGAATGGAGGACATCGCCGGAACAGTTCACTATTGGTCCACCTGGGCCATTGTCGGTCTTGCTGCCATTCACGCGGCTGGCGCCTTCAAACATCATCTGCTTGATCGCGACCGCACGTTACGGCGTATGCTAGGGAAGTGACTGGCCGGCCGTTTTTTATCGTTTAACGCCCGGAAGTCGGGCACCAATGCAACAAGGGAGATAACCATGAAAAAAGTTCTGCTTGCCTCGGCCGTGTCGATGGCGCTTGTAGGTGCAGTCAATGCTAACGAACACAGCGGCACCTATGCGTTTGATAAAAAGGGAGCCCATCAGTTCATAACCTTCAAGATTTCTCATCTTGGCTACAGCTGGCTTTACGGCCGATTCAACGACTTCGACGGCGAATTCGTGTACGACGCCGAGAACCCGGAAAACAGCACCGTTAACGTCACCATTGATACCGCGAGCGTGGATTCCAATCACGCCGAGCGGGACAAGCATCTACGAAGTGAAGACTTCCTGTACGTCGACGAGTTTCCTGAGGCTTCCTTCAAGAGCAAGCGCGTTGTTCTGGATGAAGAAGGCGAGGCCGACATCATCGGCGACCTGACCCTCCGTGGTGTGACCAAAGAAGTGACCCTTGACGCGGAAATGCTGGGCCACGGGGAAGACCCGTGGGGTGGCTATCGCATGGGTTTTGAAGCTGAAACCGAGCTTCGCCTCAAGGACTTCGGCATCCCGATGGATCTCGGAAAGACCTCCGAGACCGTCGAGATCATCATTTCTGTCGAGGGTATCCGGCAGTAAAACTGGCTGACCCTGTCAGAGGGGGTTCCGGGCGCAGGCCCGGAACCTCACTTCAGGATTCCCCTCTACGATGCATCATGATTGTCCGTGAATACAAATGCCGCATTCTGGCTGGTTCAGAGCGTGGATTCGCTCTGTGGATGATCTGACGATGACCTGTCTGTTTCACAAGATTTGCACAGGTGCCTTTGGCGCCAGAATTGTCCCGCGAAGATGACCAGCCAGATCAGCAAACCCGCCCAAAGGTAGGGCTCGGGAATCTGGAAGCTGCCGCTGATTGCAAACTCCACGAGGAGCATCAGTGCCACCGCCAGAACCGCATTTACCATGGCTGTCACCATGGCTTGCCCGCAGGCTTTGATGTTGGGTTTCATAGTGTTCCGCTTGTCAGAGAAGTAAAACGGTCTTCTATTCACTTCGACGGAGCATACGGCTCACCTTACGGACTCTCCATGCGGGAATTCCGCTATTGGAATCAGACGTCTGTGCGACACCCCGGCAGTTTTGGCCAATAAATCCGCAGGTTGTTGGTGTATCGGCGCCTTGCTCCATATAATGTGCGCTCCTGCTAACCGGTGATTATTCCGGGGCCAGGGCGTAGCATCACCGACGGTATTCAAATCAGGCAATACAGGCAATCAAAGAGGCATCCATGCCAGAGTTTCAGACAACGGATGAAGGCTTCGAGCGGGTTTCGCTCCGGGATTACACGGAAAAGGCCTATCTCGATTATTCCATGTACGTCATTCTCGACCGGGCACTTCCGAATGTCGGCGATGGCCTGAAACCGGTTCAGCGGCGAATCGTCTATGCCATGTCCGAGTTGGGGCTCAAATCTACCTCGAAGTACAAGAAGTCTGCTCGTACCGTGGGTGATGTGCTGGGTAAATTCCATCCCCATGGCGACAGCGCCTGTTATGAGGCCATGGTGCTCATGGCTCAGCCTTTTTCCTACCGCTACCCTCTTGTAGACGGGCAGGGTAACTGGGGCTCTCCGGACGATCCCAAGTCCTTTGCTGCCATGCGCTATACCGAATCTCGCCTGGCGCCGTTTGCGGAAGTTCTACTGGGAGAGCTGGGGCAGGGAACGGTGGACTGGGTGCCCAACTTTGATGGCACCATGGATGAGCCGTCAGTGCTTCCGGCCCGGTTGCCCCATGTTCTGCTTAATGGCACCACCGGTATCGCCGTTGGTATGGCCACGGATATCCCGCCGCATAACGTTCGGGAAGTCACCGCAGCCTGCATACGCTTGCTGGATCAGCCGGAGTCGACGGTTGATGAACTCTGCGAGCACATCAAGGGCCCGGATTTTCCGACTGAGGCAGAAATCATCACCCCCCGGAAAGACATCCGGCAGATGTACGAAACCGGCCGCGGGTCGCTGCGGATGCGGGCCCGCTGGATCCGCGAGAGTGGTGAGATCGTGGTTACGGATCTGCCGCACCAGGTCTCTGGCAACCGGGTTCTGGAGCAGATTGCCCATCAGATGCAGACCAAGAAGCTACCGATGGTGGCGGACCTTCGTGACGAATCCGATCATGAAAACCCGACCCGCCTGGTGATCGTGCCCCGATCCAACCGGGTTGATCTGGATGGTTTGATGGCGCACCTGTTTGCCAGCACCGATCTGGAGAAAACCTATCGGGTCAACATCAATGTGATCGGCAACGATGGCAGACCGGGCGTGAAGGGATTGCACCAGATCCTTACCGAGTGGCTGACCTTCCGGCGCACCACTGTCATCCGCCGTCTCCAGCACCGCCTGGACAAGGTGCTTGCACGCCTGCACATTCTGGAAGGCCTGTTGATCGCCTATCTCAACATCGATGAGGTGATCGAGATCATTCGCACTGAAGACAAGCCCAAGGCCGAATTGATGGCCAGGTTCGGTCTGTCCCCGGACCAGGCGGAAGCCATCCTCGAACTCAAGTTGCGCCACCTGGCCAAGCTTGAGGAAATGAAAATCCGGGGCGAGCAGGATGAGCTTGCGGCTGAACGGGATGAGCTCCAATCCATTCTGGGTTCCGAGGATCGCCTGCGCGAACTGATCAAGAGCGAGATGCAAGCGGATGCCCAGACCTTTGGCGATGATCGCCGCTCACCGATAGTCGAGCGTGAGGATGCCAAGGCATTCAGTGAAGTGGACCTGATCTCGAACGACCCCGTTACGGTTGTGCTGTCTGAAAAAGGCTGGGTTCGCGCCGCCAAGGGGCATGACATTGAGCCGGAAGGTCTGAGTTATAAAGCCGGTGACCGTTTCTCCCTCGCGGCCCGGGGACGGAACAACCAACAGGCGATATTCCTGGATTCTACCGGGCGCGCCTATTCCTTGATGGCTCACAGTTTTCCATCTGCCAGAGGTCAGGGTGAGCCGCTGACGGGGCGCATCAACCCGCCCTCCGGTGCCAGCTTCTCAGGCCTGTTGATGGGAGATCCGTCCCGTAAGGCGTTGCTGGTTACCGACGGTGGCTACGGGTTTGTTACATCGCTGAACGACATGATCAGCAAGAACCGCAATGGCAAGGCAGTAGTCAGTGTTCCCAAGGGCGCGAGGATCATGCCTCCACTGACCATACCGACGACCGAGAAAACGCTGTATCTGGGGGCGGTGTCCAACGAGGGACGGATGCTGGTGTTCCCGCTTAGCGAATTGCCGGAACTGGCCAAGGGTAAAGGCAACAAGATCATCAGCATTCCCTCGGCCAGGGTTCAGAGCCGTGAAGAATATGTGGTGGCAGTAGCAGTATTTGCCGAGGATGACCAGCTGGAAATACGGGCCGGCAAGCGCAAGATGGGGTTGCAGTTCGCGGACCTCGAGCACTACCTCGGAGAGCGGGGGCGCCGCGGCCACAAGCTGCCAAGGGGTCTGCAACGGGTTGATGGCATTGACGTGATTCCTTCCGCCGCACGAGCGCAGGAAGAGGCGGGCTCTGACAGCGAGGGTACCGACAGTGAGTGAACTGGTACTGATTAATGTCTCCGGGCGTGACAAGCCCGGCCTGACGTCGGAAATCACCGGCATCATGGGGCGCTATGATGTGCGCATTCTGGATATCGGACAGGCGGTCATCCACGACCACCTGACGTGGGGCATTCTGATCGAGATTCCGGATGAATCCAAATCCTCGCCCGTCATTCGTGACTTGCTGTTCCGGCTACACGCTCTGGATCTGCAGGTCAGGTTTGCGCCGATCACCGTCGAGGAGTACCAATCCTGGGCCGCGGCCCGGAACCGGGCCTGCTACATCGTGACGCTGCTTGCCCGGGATATCAAAGCCGAGCAGATTGCCCGGGTTTCCGCCATCACGGCGCGTCATGGTCTGAACATCGATAACATCTCACGCCTGTCTGCCAGGCCCTCGCTGAATGCCGCAGACAATCGTATCGCCTGTGTCGAGTTCTCGGTAAGAGGCACACCATCAGATCTTGAGAAACTTCGGGCGGATTTCCTGCATATCGCTGGCGAAATGAATGTGGATATCGCCTTCCAGGAAGATTCCATCTTCCGCCGCAATCGCCGGCTGGTGGTCTTTGACATGGATTCCACGTTGATCGAAGCCGAAGTGATCGACGAGCTGGCTGCGGAGGCCGGAGTCGGGGAGCAGGTGGCAGAGATTACCGAAAGGGCCATGCAGGGCGAGCTGGATTTCAGCCAGAGTTTTGCCGAGCGCCTGGCACTTCTGAAAGGCCTGGATGAATCGGTCCTCGAGGGAATCGCCTCGCGGTTGCGGATGACCGAGGGTGCAGAGCACCTGATCCTCAGTCTCAAGGCGCTGGGATATCGCACCGCAATCCTGTCGGGCGGCTTCACCTACTTTGCGCGCCACCTTCAGCGCAAACTCGGTATCGATTACATCTACGCCAATGAACTCGAAATTGAGGATGGCAAGGTCACAGGCAAGGTTTCCGGGCAGATTGTCGACGGCAAGCGAAAGGCAGAACTGCTTTTGGAAATCGCCGAGAAAGAGCATATTTCCCGGGAACAGGTTATTGCCGTCGGTGATGGCGCCAATGACCTTCCAATGCTGAGCCAGGCCGGCCTGGGGGTGGCTTTCCGCGCCAAGCCCCTGGTCAAGGAATCAGCGCGCCACGCGATTTCGACGCTGGGGCTGGATGCGATCCTGTACCTGATTGGTTTCCGTGAGAGCGAAACCAATCAGAGTCTGGAAAACGCCGACTTCTGAGCCGTTCAGGCTCAGTTGTCGCCGAAGTCGTAGTTCATTTCAGGTACTGGTGCCTGCAGGTAGTAGCCCTGAATATAGTTCACGCCGGCCTGCCACAGGGTGGCGAGAACGCCGGCATTCTCCACAAGCGGGATGATGGTGAGCTTGCCGCTGGACTGCAGGCTCTTGACCATTTCCTTGACCTGTTCTTTGGCCTCGTCGCTCTTCTGGATTTCTTCCGTGAAGGAACCATCGATCTTCACATAGTCCGTATCGATGTGTTTCAGGGTGTTGAACGGATTGAGGGCGCAGCCGAACTGGGAGATGGATACCTTGCAGTGAAGCTCGTGCACCGCCTTGGTGAAGTCTTTCGCCTGCTTCATGTAGTTGTTGGCATCGCCTTCCCGGATCTGGAAAATCAGGGAATCGCCCGGCAGCCGTGCGGCTTTCAGGGCAACGCTCAGCCAGGGAGTGAAGGTTTTATCCTGCAGGGTTTCGGCCGTCACATTGAGGAACAGGCGGGTATCGTGGCCCCGTGAGCGATGGCTGGACAGCTGTTTGATGGTCTGCAGAATAACCCAGCGGTCAATCTTGATCGCGGTGTCGCTCGGACCTGTTGGCGGCAGGAAGTCATAGGGTGAGACTTCCTCATCGTCCTTGTCGAGCATGCGCACGAAGGCCTCGTAATGTTCCTCGCCTTCGCCACGCAGGTTGATTATCGGCTGGAACAGCAGCCGGAAGCGGTTTTCTTCCAGAGCTTTCTGAATCGCTTCCACCGAATTGCTTTGATCCAGAGCCTCGAAGTCGGCGGGGTTGTAGACCACCACACCGTTGCCCTCTGCATGACCTTCGAGCTTTCGTACTTCCGCCGATGCCGTATGGGCCCTGGCCATGAGTTCCTCGGCCTTCGGCGAATTCTCCGTAATCGCGGCAACACCGATGCTCACGGTCAGCTGTACCGTGCGGCCATTGATATCAAACAGATGGTCCTCAACCGCCTTGCGGATGCGCTCGGCGTGTCCTGCCATAGTAGATTCATCGCAGGGCTGGCTCAGCAGACTGAAGGCATCATCGCTCAATCGGGCCAGGGCAAGGTCTTCGCCGGCCTGCTCCTTGAGCAGGTTTGCCAGGTCGCCAAGCAGCAGGTCGGCGCCGGAAATGCCCACCTGGCCCTTCATGCTCATGAAGTTATCGAGGGCGATGTAGGCGAGTGCACCGGTTTCATTCTTCTTGCCGGCAGTGGCAATGGCTTCGGCGAGTGCATCCATCAGGTACTGACGGTTGTAGAGGCCAGTCAAAAGATCCTGGCTGCTGATCTGGCGCAGCTTTTCTTCCAGCTCTGCATCGCTGTGCTCTGGCTGCAGAACGATCTGCGTGCATTCCTCACCGTCGTAGGTGGCGGCCGAGACCGACATGGTCACGTTCAGTTCGTGGTCGTCGCTGCGTCGAGCCGTACAATTCATGGTCATGCCGTCTTCGCCCTTTTCGGCAAACGACTTCATGAATTCCTTGTACTTCTCCTGGCTTTCCGGGGTGAGGGTGTCCAGCACCGGAACGCAGATTAGATCGTCGATGTCATCGTGCCCGAGAAACTCCAGGTACGACTGGTTGGCGTAGATGTGCATGCCATCATTGATGTAGGCAATCGCATCCTTGGAGCTTTCCAGCAGCAACTGGCACCGCTGTTCCGCTTCCCGCAGGTGGGACTCCAGAACACGGCGCCGGCGACGTTCGTCAAGAGCTGCCAGCTCACGATTGACCTTCAGCACAATAAGATCGGTGTGCTCGAACGACACCGTATCCTGGGCGCCTGCCTTCATCATGCCTACGGTGCGCTCCCGGCTTTCTTCTTCCGTCAGGAGAATGAACGGAATGTCCTTGTCCATCCGGCGGATCATGGCTAGGGCGTCGTCGGCCGAAAATTCCTGCTCCAGGTCGCGGGCCAGAAGCAAATCCCAGTTTCCAGCCTTGAGCGTTTCTTCCAGATCTTCTTCCGAGGTGATTCTGTGGGCTCGGGTAGCCTTGCCGGAGTTGCGGAGCAGGCTGACCAGCGATTCGGCATCGTTTTGCGATGGATCCAGAATCAGCAGGTGTACGGTCGCGTTCTTTTTCTGCATTCGAAGGGCATCTCGTGATACACGGTTCATTCACTNNGTTGGCTGTGCCGACACCTGTCGTAGAACTCAGAGCACGGGGCCGGCTTTCACTAACGCTGAATGATGCAGGGGTTGCCGATCAATAACAACCCTTTGCGGGCTTCCGGTGTCTCAGTTTGGAGACCTTATAGAGATGGCCAGAGCGAGTCGAATTCGTCCTCGCTGGCTCCGGATGATGCAGGCGGTGCGCCAGCATTCAGCGTTGCCGCGTTCTGCAGCTTGAGTTCGAACTGGCTGATGCTGCCAGTGGAGGACACCTTGCGAGACAACTGACCCTGATCTTCCCGGCCATCATGGAGCAGGGAGATGCGGCTGCCCGACTGGAATGGCAGGCGAGGCGTGATCAGTGTGGCTGACTGGTTGACCACGCTGATTTCTGGTAACAGCAGGCCGCGCAGGTATTCACTGCTGTTGCCCACTTTCTGGATCAGGCGCACACCGCAGGGTGAAGCGCTCGGTGCGAGCAGCTCAATGCCCACCTGGGTGCCCTGGTTCTTGATCTGTCGAATCCAGCGCACCACCGCCACGCTCCAGGGATGTGAGCTTTGCTCACGAACGCCCAGAACCTCGCCGGCCTGCAATGACGGAGGCACATTGCTTTCCCATGCAACGCAGTAGCCACCGGGGCTGGTGTTGATCAGGAAAGAGTGGTGTGACTTTGGCCGGTTCCGGTCGGTCGACGGGGCCTGGGAGTTGCCGTAGGAACCCTTGAAGTTGATCGGCGTGTCGTCGGCGTGAAGCCGTTCGTCGCTGGGACTGGCGTCGTGGGCGCCTGACCAGGCGTCCTGCTTCTGGCGCGACGACCGCACGAACAGGTTTTCTTCTTCATGATGGCCGTTGTCGTTGCCATTCACGAATTCCGTAAAGGTTTTCTCGCCGGCAATGAAGTAGTGCGCGGCTGTGAGGCCCGCGCAGACTTCAAGGGACCCCTGGCTCGCGATGCGGTTGAAGTTCCGCTTCGCGAGAATGCCGAGGGCTTGGCTGAGGTGGGTGAGCAGGGTGTCGCTTACCTTTGCCGGCACCTGAAGTTCGTGGTCGGTATCTTTGTGCTCGCGACGGGCATGGAGCGTCTCCGACAGCATCGCCGAGAGATCCCGGGTATCAAAGCCGAAGCTGTCGTCACCTGGTTTCTGTTCGAGAAGGCTGCGGTAAACCGGCGGGTTGTCCCGTTCCATGTTGATTACAAACAGGCTGTCGTCCTCAACATCCGGTCCGCACCGGGTATGGTCCGTCCAGGATTCGAAGAGTTCATAGACGTGCAGAAGCTCAGCCTGTCGCAGCTGATTCGGGCGCGCACAGCCCAGCAGGAGGATACGCTTGTAGCTGTCGGCGACCGAGCTGGTGCGGCGATGCTGAAGTGTGTCGTCCTCCACCTGTACTACTGAGAGCTTGTTGCGGTGTGCAAACCGGAATAGACGGTGGCACTCCAGCCAGCTCTGGGCGGGGCTCGGGCAGTAGAGCTGGTGCGATCTCAGAATGGTTGCCGACAGCTCGGAAATGGCCCGGTGTGCGGCTGTGGCAATCTGGCGCCGATTCTTGTCCAGTCCCCCGTTGTCGATAAAGTCCAGAACGCACAGCTTGTAGCCGCCGGCCAGATGTAATTGGAGCGCCTGGGACAGATTGGCGATCTTCCTTTGTTTTTCGGGCAGCGCCACGGCAAGACCGAGGTAGTGGCGGGAGAGCTCATTACAGACAAAATGAATCTTTTCCCGAATCAATTCCAGGAACTGCATGCGCTGCTGGGGCGCCAGGAAAAGGTGATTCAGTTCGATAATGGCGTGGTAAAGCTGTCGTGACACCTCGCCGATATTGGCCATCGGCAATTGGTCTATCCAGACCCGGAACGCCTTGGGCGTCGTGTCACAGAACGACAGGCTGGCCGTTTTCTGTTCGGGAACGCGGAGATCAGGTTTCAGGGTCTTACCTTCCATGAATGCATGCCAATGTCTGGACCACAGGTGATATTCCGGGGTTGGCCCTGCCTGGCTGGCGGTTACCGGGTGTCCGCCGGCCTGTCAGGAAAACGCCGTAAATACATGTTTTTATCGTTAACGGTACTGGACTTTAAAGTAGCAAACCAGTCGTAAAAAGCGAGAAGATCATGAGTTGACAATCTTTGACAAGTGAATTTGGGCCGTTTTTTGCGAAACCGGTCACGGGAACAGGTTGATCGGGGTCTTGCTTTCCTTGCCAGGCTCTTCTCTCACCAGCTTCGGCACCAGAAAACCGGGCAGGCGCGCCAGCAGCTCACGCACCAGATTTCGGGCCTCATCATCGGATACGTCGAAATGGTGAGCGCCTGTCACTGGATCAAATGCATGCAGGTAATAGGGCAGGACGCCCGCATCAAACAGGGTCTCGCTCAACTCTTCAAGCACCGCCGTTCGATCATTTACACCCCTGAGGATCACGCTCTGGTTCAGGAGCGTTGCGCCTGCGGCCCGGAGGTATCCGAGCGCACGGCGAGTGGGGCCGTCGATCTCTGCCGGGTGGTTGATGTGCAGGACAATCACTACCTGGAGCGGAGTCGTCGACAGCCACTTCAGTAACTCGTCGCAAACCCTCTGGGGAATCACAACTGGCAAGCGGGTATGCAGGCGCAGCCGGCGGATGTGGGGTATCCCGCTGATAGCGCTTGCCCACTGACTGAGTAGGCGATCATTGACGGCCAGGGGATCGCCGCCGCTGAAGATGACTTCGTTGATTTCCGGGCTGGCGCCAAGGGTATCAATTACCCGCTGCCGGTCGTGAGGGCTCAGGCGTTGCTCGTCGTAGGGAAAGTGCCTGCGGAAGCAGTACCGGCAGTTGATCGCGCACTGTCCGGTCACCATGAGCAGGGCACGGCTGCGGTACTTGCGGATGAGCCCGGTGGTGGCGATGGCGCCGGATTCTTCGAGAGGATCGCTGACAAAACCGGGCGCGTGGCCGGCTTCGTCCGCCAGCGGAAGCACCTGTCTAAGCAAAGGGTCGGCCGGATTGCCCTTTTCCATCCGGTTGAGGAAGGGTTCAGGTACCCGGATCTGAAAAAGCCGGTGGCCTTGTTCTGCCCCTGCAAGCCACGGTTCCTCGGGCAACTCCAGGCGGCGGAGCAGCTCCTTCGGCGACTTAACAGCGCCCGACAGCAGTTGCTGCCAGCTGCGTTGTTCGTGGTCGGAAAGGTGGGCTTCTATACGGGCGGGGGTTCGCTGTATCATAACGCCCTTCGAATTCTAAACAGCATTTTGTCAGGTGGACATTTCATGGCTTCATATTCTACCAACGAATTTCGCGGCGGTCTTAAGGTTTTGCTGGATGGCGACCCCTGCATCATTCTCGAGAATGAGTTCGTCAAACCCGGGAAGGGTCAGGCCTTCAACCGGGT